>DATAWG010000021.1 GCA_036267355.1 Pirellulales bacterium
CGAAGCTTTGAGGCACGAATCGCCGGCGATCGCATTGTAGCCCGAAGCGTTAGCGAGGGACGCACGCCGCCGAACGTTCCATTTATGTGCGAGCTCAAGCGGCGCTCGCACTGGCCGACTGCGCTGGCCAGTGGCACACCGGCGAACGCCCCCTCACCCCTAACCCCTCTCCCGCGAAGGGGAGAGGGGAACCGGTGTGCCACCGGCGAACGCATTTTAGCCCGAAGCGTTAGCGAGGGACGCACGCCGCTGGACGTTCCATTTGTGTGCGAGCTCAAGCGGCGCTCCACTGGCCGACTGCGCTGGCCAGTGGCACACCGGCGATTGCGTGCATCCCTCGCTAACGCTTCGGGCTACAATGCGGCGATTGCGTGCAACATTTACCCGAGAGCCGCTTGCTGGCAAACGGTGGATTGTGGATTGAAACAACGCTGCGCATTCGCCGTTGAAATCAATGCAGCGGCCTCGGCCGGCACCTTTTCGTCGACCTTGAACTTGAGCATCAGGTCGCAGCGCTCGGCAAATGCACGGTCCGCTCGCGGGCGAGTTCTGCCGCGTATTCAGTGCGGCCCGAATGCCGTCGACAGACAACGCTGGATAGCTGCCGAGGAGTTTTTCAGGCGATGCGCCGCCTGCAATGTTGTCCACGACAACAGCAACCATGACCCGCGTTCCGGCAATGCACGCCTGACCTTGGCAAACGAATGGATCAACGAAAACGGTCTCGCCAATTCATTGTGCTCGCCCTCAATTCTCTGTGGTTGCCCCGCACGAATGTATGTCGGGCGTCAGTTATGCTCCGCCCCGTGGCCGTCGGGTTTGTTGAGATGGGAGCGCAAATAGCGGGCGCGCTCGATGTTGCGGTCTTCGGTGTCGAGTTCGACGCCGCGGAGCTTTTGCAGATGGGCCGGCTGTGTGTGGATGAAGAGCTCGTTCAGATCGGGGATCGCGAGGTCGGGAATCAATCCCAGGTTCACGCCCATCCGCACTCGCGACAATAGGTGCATCGTCTCTTCGGAGCTGATGGTTTGGGCCGTGCGCAGGATGCCGTAGGCACGGCTCACCTGATCGTGCAGCGTTTCGTGCTTTTCGCGAACCAAAAATTCGCGAGCCCGGCGTTCGTAGTCGATCAGCACCGGCACCACGTCGCCCACCTGTTGCACCAAGTCGAGCTCGGTTCGGCCGAGCGTGATTTGGTTCGAGATCTGATAAAAGTCGCCCATCGCTTGCGAGCCTTCGCCATACAGGCCGCGCACGGCGAGGCTGATCTTTTGCAGGCTGCGAAACACCTTTTCGATTTGCTTGGTAATCACGAGCGCCGGCAAATGCAGCATGACGCTGACGCGCACGCCGGTGCCGACGTTGGTGGGGCAGGCGGTCAGGTAGCCCAATCGCGGATGGAAGGCGTAGGTGACGCGCTCTTCGATCAGATCGTCGATCTGGTTGATTTGCTCCCACGCGGCAGCCAGATCGAGGCCGCTGTGCATGCACTGGATGCGGAGATGATCTTCTTCGTTGATCATCAGGCTGATTTGCTCGCGACCGTCGATGGCCACGCCGCGGGCGCCGTGGCTTTCGGCATGCTCGCGGCTGATGAGCTGCCGCTCGACGAGGAACTGCCGGTCGATGCCTTCCAACTCGCTGACATTGATATATTGCAATTGGCCGGAGCTTTGGATTTGCAGAATTCGTTCGCGGAGTTGGCGTTCGATTTCGTTGCGATCTTGGTCGGTGGCCCGGCTGATGAAGGGGAACTCGGCCAGATTTCGAGCGAGCCGAATGCGGCTGCTCATGACGATATCCGACTCGGGGCCGCTGGCGCGCAACCATTCGCCGGTCGAATTGGCAAGTGCGTTTAGATCCACAGTACGTTTATATCCGCAGTTGAATTTGAACGCGCGGCGGGTTTGAATTCTTCGAGCGGTCGCCAACGGAGCAGGCACATTCCATGTGCCGTCCGCGGCGCAAATAAGGGTCACTATCCAACGGACTGGCAACGATTGCCGGCTGGTTCGGCGCTGTACACACGGAGTGTGCCTACTGCATTATTCCGGCGGGGATTGTTGGGTTTGTTCTTCGACACGGCGAATTTCGTCGCGCAGGCGGCTGGCCCGTTCGTAATTTTCTTCGCTGATCGCTTCCTTCATCTCGCGGCGCATGCGGATCAATTCGGTCTTGTGGGCCGTGCCGCCGGCGTAGCGATGCGGGCGTTTGCCGACATGAGCCGTCTCGCCGTGGATGTTGGCGATCAACGGTTCGAGTTCCTTCTCGAAGAAGATATAGTCGTGCGGGCAACCGAGGCGGCCCTGATTGCGGAACTCGAAAAACGTAATGCCGCACACGGGGCAGGCTTTCTTGTCGAGCTTTTCGAGCTCTTCCGCCGTCTGGCCCACGGCCAATTGCTGCGCAAGCGCGCCGGCCAACGTGGGCTGCGAACCAGGCTCCGGCTCGGTTTGGGTGAGATACAGCCGGGCATGCTCCTCGCAGAGGTGCAATTCTTGCTGATGCTTTCCCTTTTCGAGTTCGGTGATGTGGAAGGTGGCCGGCTTATCGCACTTTTGGCACTTCATTGCGTACCCCCTTGGAAGGCTACAGGTTCAAGGCTACAGGCTTGAGGACGCTACACTCCGCCATGCGCTTGTTGCCAAACACCTTCAGCCTCGCCGCCTTCCCGTGCAACCTCGTCCCTGCGGCATCTGTTCCGAAATGCCTAGGGGATTCTAACAGCGGGCGAGCAGGTGTCAAGGATAGTGCTTGCATGCGGTTGCGTCGTAAGCCCTGTCGGCCTATGCGGATGGGCGCGCCGCCCCGACTGCACGGCCGCGGCCCGCGAACCGTGGACTGCAAACCAGAACGCTGCTATCCTGATTGCCGGTTTTGTGGCTCGCGTGAATCGACTTGTGCAACGCAACGCGCGAAACCGCAAGCGAGCCCCAACGCCGTTTGAGATAGAAGCTCGCTCGCGGTTTCGCGCGTCCTAACGCTAACCCCTTATCCTCACCTCACCCTTCCTCCTTGCACTATCCTCCTCTCGATAGCTTCGCCCGACTGGTCGACGGTCCGCGGCTCGTGCCCGTCTACCGCCGGCTGGTGGCCGATTCGTTGACGCCCGTTTCGGCGTTTCACAAGCTCGACGGCGGGGCGTGCGCCTGCTTGTTTGAGAGCGTGGTCGGCGGCGAAAAGGTCGGGCGATATAGCTTTCTCACGGCCGATCCGTTCATGCAGATCGAGCTGCGCGGGGCCCGGATCACGGTTGTCGGGCCCGGCGGCGCCGAGGAAGCGGAGGAATTCGAATCGCCCGATCCGCTGGGTGAACTGGAGCGGCGCGTCGAGTCGTTCAAGGCCGTGCATCTGGCGGAATTGCCGCCGTTCACCGGCGGGGCCATCGGCTACGCCGGCTACGACGTGGTGCGATACACCGAGCGACTGCCGAATCCACCCACCGACGATCGGCATTTGCCGGACCTGGCGTTTGCGTTTTACGACCGCATGGTCGTGTTCGACCACATCAATAAGACGATCGTCGTGGTGGCGATGGCCCGGATGGATCAGTTCGCGCCGGCCGAAGCATATCGCGATGCCCAGCAGCGCGTCGATGCGATGGTCGAGCAGCTTTCCCGCGGCGACGAACTGCCGCCGATCGATATCGACATCAGCGGCCCGCCGAAAATCCCATACAAGGCCAATTGCACGCAGGATGAATTCCAACAGTCCGTCGAACGCTGCGTCGAATACATCCGCGCCGGCGACATTTTTCAGGTCGTCGTTAGCCAGCGGCTCGAAGTCGAGGTCCACGCTTCGCCGCTCGATATTTACCGCGCCCTGCGGGTAGTAAACCCCAGCCCGTTCATGTTCTACCTGCGCACGCCGAGTGCGACGCTCGTGGGCAGTTCGCCGGAGGTGATGGTGCGCGTGGTCGAGGGGCAAGTGACCGTGCGGCCATTGGCCGGCACTCGCCCGCGCGGACGGAACGACGAGGAAGACCGCCGGCTGGCCGAGGAATTGCTCGCCGACCCGAAGGAGCGGGCCGAACATGTGATGCTGGTCGACCTCGGCCGCAACGATGTCGGCCGCGTGGCGCGATTCCGCTCGATGGAAGTCAGCGATGTAATGGCCATCGAGCGCTATAGCCACGTGATGCATATCACCACGAATGTCAGCGGTCGATTGGCCGAAGGCAAGAATGCGTTCGACGCGTTGCGGGCCTGCTTGCCGGCGGGGACGGTTTCCGGGGCGCCGAAGGTGCGGGCGATGCAAATCATCGACGAACTCGAACCGACCCGCCGCGGGCCGTATGCCGGAGCGGTCGGCTATATCGACTACGGCGGCAACATGGACACGTGCATCGCCCTGCGAACGATCGTCGTGCAGGGGAACAAGGCGTATGTGCAAGCCGGGGCCGGGATCGTCGCCGATAGCCAACCCGCGGCCGAGTATCAAGAAACATTGAACAAAGCTCGCGGACCGCTGAAAGCCATCGAAATCGCCGAACGCCGGGCGAAGTGACGACGCATTTTCACGCAGAGTCGCGTGCGGGGTTAGCCCGCAGCGCAAGCGAGGAAGAGCGGGGTTTCTTCCTTGCGTGCGCTGCGGCTCGGAAGACAGAACCAAGGGTGCAGATTGCAATGGCAACATCGACCGCCGCTCCAAGCCAAACCTCGCCGCCGACGCTGACAACGATGCATCCGACCGGGGCCGACCCGGTCGCGCCGCCGCGTGGGCGACCGTGCGCGGCTTGCGGGTCGCCGGTCGATCCGGGCGATAAATTCTGCCACGCCTGCGGAACGGTTCAGCCTGCTGTTGGCCCCGCCGGCTTGCCGCGGGAGGTGGTCGCGGCAAGCACTGGCGGAGCCAGTGGCACACGGAGTGAAGCTGCGGCCGCGGGCGCAGCCGGCGCGCAGAAGCATTTTCGCTGTCAGCAGTGTGGGGCCGAGGTGGCGGTGGATCCGGGCGAGCGAAGCTTTACCTGTCCGTTCTGCGATTCGAACTACGTCGTGGAATTGCCGGCCGATAGCCAACGTGCGCAGCCGGAGTTTGTCGTCGGGTTCGCGATTTCGCCGGACGACGCGGCCGCGAAATTTCGGGCGTGGCTCGGCGAGGGAGGCTGGTTTCGTCCCGGCGATTTGAGCACCGCCCGGGCCGACGGCAAACTTCGCGGCGTGTATTTGCCGTTTTGGTCGTTTTCCACGCTCGCGCAAAGCGACTGGTCGGCGCAAATCGGCGAGTATTGGTATCGCACCGAAACCTACACCGCGTACGAAAACGGCAAGGCCGTCACCCGCACCCGCGAGGTGCAAGAAACCGAATGGTGGAACCTCTCCGGCAAACACCACAACTACTACAGCGGCTATCTCGTAACGGGTAGCAAGGGTTTGAAGCAAGCGGATGCCGACCGAATCAAGCCATACCATTTGGCCGCGCTGAAGCGCTACGAGCCCTATTTTCTCGCCGGCTGGCTGTGCGAAGATTATTCGATCGACCATGAGGCCGCCCAAAAGATTTGCCAACAAGAATTCTATCGCTGGGAACAGACGGCCGTGGCCGCGTTTTTGCCGGGCGACACGCATCGGGCCGTCGCGGTGCAAACTGAATTCAGCGACACCACCGCCGATTTGATCCTGCTGCCGCTTTATCTATTGAGCTATCGCTACGGCGACAAAGTGTATCGATTCATGGTCAACGGCCAGACGGGCCACGTCATCAGCGAGAAACCCCTCTCGCCGCTGCGGATCGGTTTGGCCGTCGCAGGCGGATTGCTGTTGCTCCTGCTGGCGTGGCTGCTGATTTATTTCTCGCGGCATTGAAGGGCGGGGCGGCGACGGTTCGATTGCTTAAAACGCGCAAAACCGCAAGCGAGCCACACGC
This sequence comes from Pirellulales bacterium, assembly GCA_036267355.1. Taxonomy (NCBI): domain Bacteria; kingdom Pseudomonadati; phylum Planctomycetota; class Planctomycetia; order Pirellulales; species Pirellulales bacterium. The sequence continues at coordinate 5,866 of DATAWG010000021.1, forward strand.
CGCCGCTTGCGGTTTCGCGCGTTTGGTGTGCCCCCGCCAAAGGCTGCCCGGTGTGCCCCCGCCAACTGCTCGGTGTACCCCAACTGCTCGGTGTGCCACTGGCCAGCGAAGTCGGCCAGTGTGAGCGCAATTGCGTGTTGCACAATATGCAGATGCCAACCGTGATGGTGGATTAGCGCATCTGTCCGTCGAAGCCGGCCAACCTCGACTCGCCGTTCGGCACTTGCAGCCTTCGCCTGCCGGCGGCACACGCTTCACAAGCGACCTTTCGCAGCATTATCCAAGAGCGGCGGCCAGGTCGTCGCGCAAGTCTTCGAATTCTTCCAGGCCGACCGAGAGGCGGATCAGGCTGTCGCTGATGCCGTGGGCGGCGCGGGCGGCAGGATCGTAGCTGGCGTGCGACATTGCCGCGGGCTGCTCGATCAGCGATTCGACCGCCCCCAGGCTCACCGCCAGGCGGAACAACTTTGTTCCATTCGCCACGTGCTTTGCCGCCGCCAAATCGCCGGCGACTTCGAACGAAAGCATGGCCCCAAAACCGCCCTGCATCTGGCGGGCCGCGAGCTCGTGGCCCGGATGACCGGCCAAGCCCGGATAATAGACGCGGCGAACGCGCGGATGGGCCGTCAAAAACTCGGCCAAGCGAGCGGCGGTGCGGCATTGCTCGAGCACCCGCAGCGAAAGCGTTTTGATGCCGCGCGAGCAAAGAAACGACTCGAGCGGCGCCATCACCGCGCCGGTGGCGTTTTGAATGAAATACAGCCGGCGAAACAACTCTTCATCGCGAACCACCAGCGCTCCGCCGAGCACGTCGCTGTGGCCGCCGAGATATTTCGTCGCCGAGTGCATGACGATGTCGGCCCCGAGCTCCAGTGGCCGGGTGAGCGCCGGAGTAGCCAGCGTGTTGTCGACGCCGAGCAGAATACCATGCTGCTTGGCCAATTCGGCGACGGCGCGAATGTCGGTAATCGACAGCAGCGGATTGCCGGGGCTTTCGATCCACAGCAGTTTCGTTTGCGGAGTGATCGCGGCGGCAAATGCCGCCAGATTGGTCGCCGGGGCAAGCGTTGCGGTGATGCCCGCTTGAGGGCAGATTTTATGCAACAGCCGGAACGTGCCGCCGTAGATATCGGTGCCGGCGACGATGTGGTCGCCCGGCTTCAGTAGCAGCGTCGCGCAGTGGATGGCCGCCATACCGCTGGCGAAGGCCAAAGCGCCGCAGCCCGATTCGAGCGAGGCCAAGGTGGTTTCGAGCGCTTTGCGCGTCGGATTGCCGCTACGCGAATAGTCGAACTCGGCCGATTCGCCGACGCCCGGTTGAACGTAGGTCGCCGCCAAATGGATCGGCGCGATCACGGCCCCGGTTTCCCGATCGGGCGGATTGCCGACGTGAATGGCGCGGGTGCGGAAACGCATAGGGATGCCAACGGGCTTTCTAAAGTAGCAGGCACACTCCGAGAACGTGAAAGAATGGGGACGGGCGCCTCACGCCGACCGTTTTCGCCGGTGTTGCATCGAGCGACTTCGAGCCAGTCCCCATTCTTTCACAAACACTCCGTGTGCCGACCGCGCGTCCGAGGTACGTTGCATACCGAGCAGCGCAGACGGCACACGGAGTGTGCCTGCTACTCTACGCAATTCTAGGTTTTTTCCAGGGCTTGCGCCAGGTCGGCCACGAGGTCTTCGGGGTTCTCGATGCCGCAGGCCAGCCGGATCATGTTGTCGGGAATGCCCCAGCGCTGGCGATCGGCCGGCGAAGCGGTGAAGTAGCTCATCACGAGCGGCTGCTCGATCAGCGATTCGACGCCCCCCAGGCTCGGGCCGATGCGCGGAATCCTCACCGCATCGACCACGCGGGCCGTTGCCCGCCAATCGGCGTCGCGCACCAAGAATGTCACCAATCCGCCGAAGCCGCGCATCGTCCGCCGCGCGACTTCATGATATGGATGCGACGGCAAACCCGGATAATAGACGCGCTCGATCCGCGGATGGCCGGCCAAAAACTCCGCCACGGCCTGACCGTTTTCATTGTGCCGCTGCATGCGGAGCTCGAACGTTTTCAGTCCGCGCGCGAGCAGATAGATATTTTGAGGAGCGTTGATCGTGCCCATGATGCCGCGCAGCTTGCACACTGCATCGAGCTTCTCGGCCGTGCCGACCAGCACGCCGGCCAAGAGGTCGTTGTGTCCGCCGAGATATTTCGTGGCCGAATGCATGACGTAGTCGACGCCGGCCGCGAGCGGGCGGATATTGAACGGCGTGCCCAGCGTGGCGTCGATCAGCGTTTCGACGCCCGTCCGCCGGCCGAGTTCGGCAAACCGCTCCAAGTCGACGATGCTCAGATGCGGATTGGTTGGCGATTCGCTGATCAGCAGGCGAGTGCGCGATGTGATGGCGGCTTCCATGGCATTGAAATCGCAAGCCCGCACTTGCCGGGTTACCACGCCGAAGCGCGACAAATGCTTGCCGCAAAACTCGCGGCTGCGATGGTAGCATTCGTCGAAGAAGATTACTTCGTCGCCGGCGTTGAGCTTGGCCAGCAGCAGCCCCACCAGGGCCGACATTCCGGTGGAGAAGAGCAGAGCGGATTCGCCCCCTTCCAGCGCCGCCAGTTTTCGCTCGACGACCCGCATGCTCGGGTTGCCGTAGCGGCCGTATTCTTCGCGCGGCTGTTCCTTTTCGATGAAATCGATGACGGCCTGCGTGTTTTCGAACGTGTAGGTCGAGGTGGCGAAGATCGGGTCGGTGATCGAGTTGGCGAATTTTTGCCGATCCTCGCCGGCATGCACGGCGAGAGTCGAGGGGCCCATGGCGACGTTTTTCACGGCCGGTGTTGCCGCCCGCTCGCCGTTCAGAACTGCGTCCGCGGCTTCGGGAACGTCGAGGGGCGCGGCGGCAGGTTTGGCGCTAGTAGTCATGATCGAGCGAACTCCAAGGGCACAAGGCTTCACATTGCCGGCCGTACACAAAAAAAGCCGCGAGTCGGCCGACCAACGGCCAATTTCGCGGCTCCCCTTGGGTCAAGTTTGATCGCCCGATCCAATCCGGCACAGTGCATGATTGGCTGCACAATCGTTTCTAGCTGATTGCACAGTTGGGCGATGGCACTTTAGCAGTTTGTGGGCTGCAAGCGGCCGCAAATCCCGAGCGCCAATTCTAGCTCTGCCGCTGAACGGTTGCAAGCGACCGACTTCGGCGGTCTCGGCGAAGCGCTCAGCCGGCCTCGGCCGATTCCGAGTTTGCCCGTTGTTGTTCGCGGTCCAAGAACGCGTCGATTTCGGCAGTCGGGCGATCGGGGTCGCGCGTCGAATCGTGGCCGGATGAATTTGGCTGGCGAATTTGCGGAACGGAAATCTGGCTGCGCAACCGTTCGTGCCGCTCTCGGGCCGCGGTGAATTCACTCGCCTTGCCGGCGCCGAACACGGCCGCCGCGATCCCGATCACCATGAAAACGACGCCCAACAATGGAAACATCGCGGGGGCGCCCTGCGACGACGCAATACCGATCCAAACCATGCCGAACACGACGGCAATGATGCCGAAGATCACGCTGCCGACCACCGATGGCTCGACCATTTGGCCGTCATTGCCGCGGGACAGATACGTTTGGCGTTCTTGCTCCCATTCGCGGTCGATCCGGGCGAGTTCGGCCTCGTTGTGAAGTTGGGCGAGTTCGCTCTCCATGACACCGGTGCGCTCGTCAATTTGCGCCAACTTTTCGGTGTACGTCGCCGAATCGTTGCGTCGGACGGCCAAACTGGTGTGGCAATGCGTGCAAGTGACAAACCGAGCGTCGCGCGGAACTTGCAGGGGCGCGCCGCAGTTGATGCAAGCAATGGTTTCCAGGTTCATTGGTTCGCTCCCCGGGCAGATTATCCCGTGCTCGATGCGGAAAATCAATGGAGGCGCTGAAGCGATGCGGCGTGTGCCGATTTTGCGGCTCACTCCTCCCCGAGGTTTCGAAGGGCGGCTGGCCAAGTCGGCAAAAAAATCGCGACTCGAGTTGCTAGACGGTCGGTCCAACTTTGGCTTAGAATATGGCATTCACGATCGGCAATGGAAACAGCTTTTGCGGGGGGAGGATGCCATGTGCTGGGGTATGCGATCTCGGCGGCGCGGCTTGCAAACGGTGGCATGCGCAGGAAGTCTTCCGGCCCTGATGCTGCTGATCGTGCCGGCCGCGCGGGCCGATGGGCCGGTCAAGGAAATTTCGCCGATTCCTGCTGCTCGGCCGGCCACGCCCCCCGCAAACCAAGTGGCGGCGATGAACCGTCCGGTTCCAGCCGCTGCCGCGCCGGCCGCGAAAGCAGCCGCCGCTGCGGACAGTCCGGCGGCGTTGATCCAGCAATTGGGCGACGATCGGTTCGAAGTTCGCGAAGAAGCCAGCCGGCGACTGAGCCAAATGGGAATCGAAATCCAGCCGGCGCTCGATGGCGCGCTGCATAATCCCGATCTGGAGGTTCGCGTTCGCGCCCGGCGCATTCTCGACACGGTGCTGAAGGCTGATCTTGAGAAGCGGCTGAATGCGTTCGCCGAAGACGTCAACGACGCGAAACATCTCGATCTGCCGGGCTGGTCGCGGTATCGGCAGGTAATCGGCAGCAGCGGCACGGCTCGAAAGCTGTTTGTGGAAATGCAACGCGCCGAGCCGAATCTGTTCCGTGCCCTGGAAGACGGCCCCGCCGCAACCGCGACGGCTTTGGACTGCTCCGTCGCCCAATCCGTGATCCGGATGCAATCGCGAGCCCGGTTTCCCAACGGATACATGCTTCCCTTGGGATCGATCACGGCCATGCTCTTCGTCGGCTCGGATAACCAGGTGCTGATGGCCGACAACACGGCCACGCAAGTGGCCTATCTCACCAACCAGCCGGCCATTCAACAGGCAGTCACGAGCGGCAGTCAGATCGCCGTGATTAAGAAAATCCTCGGCGCCTGGATTGCCCGGGATGCCAGCGCGAATGTCTTGGCCCAAAACCTGTCGATTGCGATGCGCTTCGATCTCAAGGAAGGAGTGCATACGGCCGCCAACGCGCTGAAGCAAGGGAACCAGCCGGCCTATATCAAGCAGATGGCCCTGGCGATGATCGGCCGGTTGGGCGACAAGACGAATCTGCCGTCCGTCGAAGCATCGCTTGGCGATACCGAGCTGTGTGGCCAGATGAATATGAACAATCAGCTCTATCAGACGCAGGTGCGCGACGTGGCCTTGGCGGTTGCCATCCATCTCGAAGGGCAAGAGCCGAAAAATTTCGGCTTCGATCGCCTCGATATGTCGAACGGTTTGCCCTACTACAATCCGGGCATGATCGGTTTCCGCAACGCGGATGAACGCGATGCATCGGCAAGAAAATGGGCAGATTGGGTTGCGAAACATCATCCAAAGAGCGCCGCTAGCACGACGGCCAAGAAGTCGTAATCGACCGCGCAGCTTCTCTGCTTTCTCCGGCCTTCTATCGGCACAATCCTCCACTTGCCGCAGCTTGCGCCGGCTCGCTCATTCCGGCGCTCGGATCAATCTCTCTTGACCAAGAAATCCGATAATGGGACAAGGCCAACGCTTTGCCCCCGGGCGGTTTTGGTTGGTGGCGTTGGGGGCTGAAGCTTCGCGAGGTCGGACTGCCATGCATCGCAATTTCACGCTCGGCTTGGTCGCATTGATCACGGTCGCGGCCGTCGGCTGCCAGACCAATACCGAAACCGGCGCTCTCGCAGGCGGCGGAATCGGGGCGGTCGTCGGCGGTATCATCGGCCATCAATTCCATAGCACCGCCGCCGGCGCCGCAATCGGCGCCGGAGCCGGCGCCCTCACCGGCGCGGCCATCGGCAACCAAGTCGATAAAGACGAAGCCCGCAATCGGGCTCTCATCGAACGGCAGCTCGGCCGGCCGATGCCCGGGGCCGTCTCGGTCGACGACGCCATTGCCATGACTCGGGCCGGCGTCGCCGAACCAATAATCATCGATCACGTCAACGCCGTGGGCGTGCTCCGTCCGCTCACGACCGAAGACATCATCTATTTGCAGCGCAACGGCGTCAGCCCGCGCGTGGTGCAAACGATGCAGCATCCCGCCATGCAGCCGCCGCCGATGGTCGTGCAGCAAGGCCCGCCGCCGCCGGTCGTGGTCGAAGACCCCTATTACTACCGGCCGTATTATCATCCCTGGTACTACCGCCGCCCGCCGCCGCCGCCCGGCATCGGCGTAACGATCGTACCGTAGGAACGGGCTTGAGGCTTTGAGGCTTGAGGCTGTGAGGTACAAAGGCACGTGGACGCTGCGCGTCCTAACCGTCTGACCGACTCCGCAACGACGCGAAGCGCCCGCCATTGCCCTCGTCCCTCGTCCCTCGTCCCTCGCTCCTCGCACCTCACAGCCTCCATGGAGACCTCGCTGCACCGCGACCTGAAACGGCTTTATGCGGGCGCTGAAGCCCGAGTCGAAATCCGCATGGCCGGCTATCGGATCGACGCGGTGGTGGGCGATGAGTTGATCGAAATTCAACACGGCCCGCTGGCCGCGATTCGCGACAAGGTCCGCCGGCTGTTAGCGACGCATCGCGTGCGCGTCGTTAAACCGATCGTGGCATCGAAGCAATTGATCGTGCGCGGGCGGAAGGGGGGACGTGTCACTCGCCGCCGGGCCAGCCCGAAGCATGGCCGACTGTTGGATCTGTTTGACGAATTGATCCATTTCACGAGCGTGTTTCCGCATCCGCGGCTGACGCTCGAAGTGCCGTTGGTGTCGGTCGAGGAATGGCGCTATCCCGGACACGGCCGGCGACGGTGGCGAAGGCCGAACGATCTGGTGGTCGAGGATCAAAAGCTGGCGGGCATTGAATCGCAGCATCGACTTTCGACGCTTGCCGATCTCGTGGCGTTGGTGGCCTGCCCGCTGCCAACGCCCTTTCACACAGGCCACATCGCCGCGGGGCTGAATATTCCCCGTTGGTCGGCCCAGCGCATTGCCTATTGCCTGCGGCAAATGGGGGCGGCTGAAACGGTCGGCAAGCAGCGCAACGCCTGGCTCTACGATTGGCTCGAGCCACGCCCTCTTGCTGGGTAGGCCCCCCAACGAGCCTGTGGACGATGTGCGTGCATGGTTGCCGGGTTTCTGACCGTTTTCACGACCGATCGAGGTTTGAGCCGCCGCGGAGGGCACGTTCTCAATTCCAGGTGACGCATCGAGGCGAGCTGTGCGTCGATTATTTCCCGCCACCGATGTTGAGCAGCAGATGTTCGGCGTCGAGTTGGACGTGAAGGCCGGCGAAGGCGGTTGCGCTGATGCGGGCGCCAAGATCGGCGGCTTCGGGAGGAAGAACGTAGGACTCGACATCGCGCAACACATGCCGCCCGAAGCGCAATTGCGGCACTTTCGTTCGACGCACGATTTCTTCCCGGCCCGCCAGACGCAGCTTGACCCTTGGGGCATGTTCGTCGATCACAAGGCCGACTGCTTCGGCCAGATTCTGCGGGATCAGAGTCGGCTCGCCGCCCGTGCCCATGAAGCTAAATGTCAGCGGTTGCCGTCCGGCGACGATTGCGGTGACACGATAGAACTGGCCATCGCGAACGACCGGTAGCGAATCGGAAAGCACGATCGATTGCAGCTTGTCGAAAATCTTGGCACCGTCGCGCCAATGTTTTTGCGGCCCTAGCGATTCCTGCCGGCCCAGCGACGCAACCTCAGCCATGACGTTATTATCGCGACGCAATGCGGCGTACGATTGCGTCATTTGCTCGATCTCCTCGCGGATCGGCAGCAGCCGCAGCGTCACCTCCGTGCGAACATTGATCAGATCGGCCAATGCCGTTTTGAGCGGCGGCGACAAGCCGAACTCGCTGGTCGGAATATATTGCCGTTTCCATTGCTCAACCGCCGCGGCGGCTTGTTTCGCCTGAGCCTCTAACTGAGCCTTGTCGGCCGTCCCTTGCTTGGCGACGGCGGACAAAGCCCGGGCTTGCTTCTCCAACTGCGAGAATCGAGCCATCTGCATTTTGCAGGCTTCGTTCTGCCCGACGAGTTGGTCGACCGTCTGCTGAGCCGCGACAAGCCGCGGCTCGAAGCGATCCAAGCTGTTTAACTGCTGGCGGAGGTCCGCTTCCTCGGGAAGACACCATGTATGCCCGACTCGATCGAGCCCGCGCGCGCGGAGCAGTTCTTCGGCAGTCGGCTCGCCCGCGGCGAACACGATTCCCACGACGGCAAGCGACAGCAGCAGCGAGCCGGCCGCAGCACTTTTGTAGGCAAAACGGTCCATCGTTGAATTATGCAGGCGATGTCGCGGCGATGTCCAGCAGTGAATGAACGGCTGGGATGGTCCTGAAGAATAGCATCGATGGTTGGTCTCGCTTCCCCCGCTGATCCCTTCGGGCGTTCGCGAGCCGTGGCCGGGCTTATTCCCCGTACACGGCAGAATCGGCAATCCCGCCAGTTTCGCTAGAGCCGGTCGTCCGATGCAGTCGAGCGCGGTTGTGCGACGATGAATGCACTGAAGGAATCGGCATGCTTCGATTTTGCGTGCGCAGAGAATCGACAAATCAGTCGCGTTACGCTCGGCAACGAAGAAGGTGATCCATGTGGCGATCGGTATTCTTGGCGATAGGCATATTTATGGCGGTGATGGGCACCGAGTCGCTCGTGATCGATAGCGCGACGCTCAATAGCCACGGCGACACGAGCGTTGGGAGCCGCGACGTCGTTCCGCCGGAATGGGTGCCGTGGAGCTTGATCTCGGGCGGCGCCGTGACGATTCTCTACTCGATCACGATTCCGCAAAAGCTAAAGGGCTGAGATGCTGCCGGCCTGCGTCCAGAGCGCCACTGCCAGCGTAGCCTGCCAATGGTGGCGCCGTGCGGAAGTTTGGCACTGGCAGACCGGGCTTGCCAGTGGCACACATCGCGATCGCACCGGCTGCCAAAACCAGGGATTTGTTCCGGAACGGATCCTCAGTTCTTTGCTGCTTCGGCCGCCTTTTCTTTGGCGGCCTTTTTGAGCGTGTCGGAGACGAGCACTCCCTGGCTGTAGTATTGATCGCGGATCAACTTGCCGTTGGGGTCGAGTTCGGCCCAACGGCCGTTGCGAGCCCCCTTCGAATAGCAGTTGAGCGCCCATTGCTTGCCGTCGTCGTAGTAGAACCACACGGGGCCATCGAGCTGATCGTCTTTGTACGTTCCTTTGCTTTTCACCTGGCCATTCTCGTACCACTCGGCCCAGGGGCCTTGGCGGAGGCCGTCGCGCGCCATCGCCTCGACGTTCTTCTTCCCGCTCTTTTCGTAGAACGTGGCCTGCACTCCGTTGATCCGCCCGTGTTCGTAGTTGGAGATCATCGACACGACCGGACGATCGGGTGAGTCGTACCATTGCGTCAGCGTTCCTTGAATTTCGCCATCGAGATAGGTCGCTTCGCTGCGCTTGACGCCATCGTCGTACCACTGCGTCACCGTGCCTTCGAGCATGCCATTGTGGTAGCGCGACTGAAGTTGCGGCTGGCCATTGGGAAACCACTGCCGCACCTGGCCGTTTTTTTGGCCGGCATGATATTCGATTTCCGAAGCAAGTCGGCCGTTTTCATGCCACGTTCGCTGCAAGCCCTCTTCCTGCCCGTGAAGATAATTCGTGACGGCTAATGGCTTGCCGTCGGAATTCCAAATCCGCACCTTTCCGTTGAGTTCGTCGGCGACGTAATCGGCTTCGAGGGTTTTCGTGCCTTGGGCACCCCATTCGATTTTCTTGCCGTCGCGGTGGCCGGTCTTATAGTCGATTTGTTGAAGTTTATCGCCGCCGGGCAGGTAGTGTAGCTCGGTGCCGTTTTTTTCCCCCTTGCGATAAACGCCTTGGGCCCTGAGCTTGTGGCCGGAATACCATTCGTACCACGGGCCGTCGAGTTGGTCGTCGGCGTAGTGGTATTTCGAGGATTCGCTGCCGTCGGAGTAGTAGTGGATCTCCCATCCGTCGCGGATTTGATTGCCGTGGCCGTCGTCCCGCACTTCGCGGCGCATGCGAAGCGTTCCGCTTTCATCGCGCTGCTCGACCGCTTTGGAATCGCCAAACGCCAACCCGACCAACGCCACCGACAGCAGTTGCAGGATCCAATGCATGAATGCACGCGACTCGAGGAGGGTTCGGCAGAGATGAGAAAGAGGCGACGAAAACGCCGCTCCCTTCCATGATAAACCGACAATCGCCATTCGGGAAGGAAATGACGCGGCGAAACGGGCGATTGTGCGGGTTGAGACCGCCGGAAAGTCGAGAAAGTTGGTGCGGATGGCAGCAGCGGAAAGATTTGGCCGATGCGGCGAAGCGGCAGGACAGGAGCGTGGTTGAGGATTGCCGGCTTTTCTCCAGGGAAGGCCGGGAACACGGGACGCGAGTGGGCGGCGAGGCGGTGGGCCCTTCCCTGAGCTTCGCGATGGGCAAATATGGCGGCGGCTATTCCGCGAGTCACCTAGAAAACGCCCAGGACATGCGGCCACCAGCCTTCGGAATGGCATTGGGCAGCGGCCCGGGCAATCGCCGGCAGCCACATCCAGATGGCCATTCGCCGCAATTCATGCGCCAGCGAACTCACGTCGATGTGGATGTTTTCCGGAGTTTGAAACAACCGAAACCGCGGCCAGAGCATCGGCACAACTTGGCAATAGCGCTCGTATTGCATGCCGAACTTTTCACGCAATTTGCGCTCTTCGGCAGGAATCGCCAACGAAAAATAAACGGTCGCCGCCACGGCAAATCCAACGAGACACGTCACGCTGCCGAGGAAGCAAGCCAGCGAAATGCAAAACAGCAGAGTGCCCAACTGCAGCGGATGACGGCAAATCGAATACGGGCCGCGAACGGCAAGCTGAGGCGGGTTCCCCTCCATGCGGTAGAGCGCGGTCCACCATCGCATCGCCCCACCCAATACAAAAATCAACCAGCCGACCATATCGACTTTGAATTCATTCCAACTTCCCATCGATACCAGCGGGCTGGAAAACAACGTCAGCGCCAGCGACGCGACAACCAAACCCAAGCACAACCAGGGCTGAAGGCGGAAGCGCAATGGATGGTTACGCGAAATGTTGATTGTGGTCATGCGAGGCAGGAGTCTCGGGGTCTGGGATCAAGGGCCAAAAAACAGTGGAAGTAAGAGTTGCGGAGCCAGAGCCGCGAAACAGGGGAACAGCGGTCGTGGTTCAGGGTACAAGCGTTAGCTTCATACGGTCGTCTCTGTCTGCCGGCCCCTGGTCCCTGGCCCCTGAATCTACCTCATACAGGGTGTAGTGCCGCGATCGTTGAAGCCAATTGAAATAGTTGTAGTTTTCCACCCACTGCGGATAACTGCGATACACAGGTTCCGCTTGCGGCACGATCAGGTCTTGCTCCGGCGTCTTCCGCACCCGGTCAGTGATCAGCAAAAACTTTCGCGGGCCGACACGCATCAGCGCCGCCAGTTCGTCGTAGCCATCCAAACGTTTGAGTTGAAAACCTGGCGGGCGGTAAAAAAACATGTCGACGCCGACATTCGAATATAGGCTTTTGGAGCTTTTTCCCAGAATGTAGGCGTAGCAATTCTTGGAATAATGATCGTAGATGATCTTCTGCAACAAGACGCTCGGCTGCCGCGTCGAGAACCCCATTGCCGCCAGTGCGACGACGTTCGATGCATACAGGGCCGTGGCCCATCGCGATCGCCGCCGTCGCCAAAGCCACGCCAGCCCTTGGGCGTATCGCCGCCCGCCGAGCCGCGGCTCCGGCGCAAGGCCGACGACGATCGCCATCGCGCCCACTTGGGCTATCGGGAACAAGAACCTGACTTCCTTGTGCGCCACCACACTGTGGGCCAGGAAAAATGCAAACGTCGCCCAGGAAAGAATATGCCCCGGATACCGCCACCATGTGGCAATCATCGCCACCGTCCACAGGAGCGTCGTCGCCACCATCGGGCCGCTATTCACGCCCACCAAGTACCACCACGCCGGACTTGTTCCAAATCGATTCGCGATGCCCAGCAGGATGTTCGTGCGGAAGTAGTTCCACGGGGCGATGACAAAATGGCTGTATCCCCAACAATCCGTGGCCGTGCCCGCTGCGATGGCCAGGAACACGCCGCACGATAGCAGTGCCAGTGTTCGGATTTTTCGCCCCCGGTTTTCACCGGAAAAACAACACAGCCAGCCGCACACGCCCATCACCGCAAACGCAATCTGATAGCGGCATTCAAACGCCAAGCCGAAACAAATTCCCGAAGCGAGCGCCACAATCGGCGGCACTTCGCCGGGTGCCACTGCCGGTTCGTCCAGCCGTGATCGCACCGCGGACTCGCTCACCGTCGGACAAGTCGCTGGCACCCGGAAGATGCGGCGGATCGCACCGCTAATGCTCGCTCCAGCCGCGGGCATGCCGGAGCCAAGCCTTAATGCTGGCAATGACGAGCCCAACACCAACGTTGCAAAGCCAAGCGAAAAAAAATTGCCCGACATCGCTTCCGACGAAGTGCGGCCCGCCAGATATGGCAAGATGAATAATCCCGCCAGCACGATCACCATCGGCCGCCGGCGACGATCGTCCGGGCAAAACACGTTGGCCGTGAGCATCAGCGACACGATGGCGGCCCAGGCGCATAGCCCGCTCAGCGCTCGAAACACTTCGGCCAGCGTGAAGGGGTTGTCGATGCCAAGCTGTTCCAGGCCGCGAGCGGCGACATAGTACATTGCCGGCTGAAGCCAGGGACGCATTTCGGCCCGATATTCCCACGCCAGGGCTTCGCGGGGAGTCTTGCCCAGCTTGTAGCTGACGAACTCGGTGACCTGATAGTATTCGTCGAACTGATAGAAGTCGTAGCTAAAGTGGCAAACAACGGCAATCAGCAGAAAGCTGACGACGCTCCACCGATTGACGAACCTCCGCCAACCGGGATCGGCATGCAGTCCGCTATTGAGCTGGAGATTTTGCCGGAGAGACATTGAGGACGACGGGCGAGTGGATACGGGCGACGGGACGAGTGCTCCCTCCATCACCGTTTGCCATATTGGATGACTGCGAATGGTGAGCGGCGGGGCCCTAGCCGCCGGTCGAATGCGGCGCAACAGCCGAATGACCGGCGGCTAGCGCCTTGCCGCTCACGAGACGTGGAGCCCGCCAAGTTTGCCGTGATGGGCCACGAGGCGGCCGCGCGGTAAGGGGTGTGTACCGGCCCAAGCGGCATCGCGTCAAGAGAAGAATCCTCGCGACGAAAGCCGGAACACCGGGGAAGGCCGGAAGAATGTTGTCCAGGCAATCTTTCGAGCCCGAGCTTACAATGTCGGTCATCGCAGCAGCCTCTTTTTTCACAAGCGGTAGCATGGCATCCGACGGCAATTCGGTTTTGGTAACTGGCGGAGCCGGATTCATCGGGAGCCATCTCGTCGAGGCACTATTGGCGCGCGGCGACCGTGTCGTCGTGATCGACGACCTTTCAACCGGCGACTGGGCTAATCTGTCGGCGGTGGCCGATCATCCGCGCTTGCATTTCATTCGCGGAAGCGTGGCCAATGAAGCACTGCTTGGCGAAGTCCTTCCCGCCGTAGCCGAGGTGTATCATCTGGCGGCGGCGGTTGGAGTCGGATTGATCGCTAGCAATCCGATTCAAACGATCGAAACGAATATCGCGCCGACCGAGCGGCTGCTGGCCGGATTGCGGCGAATGCATGCGAGCGGCAAACCCGTGCGGATGTTTCTCGCCAGCTCGAGCGAAGTGTATGGCAAGAATCCGAAGCCGGCCTGGGATGAGAACGACGATTTGGTATTCGGACCCACGACGAGGGCCCGCTGGTCGTATGGCGTTTCGAAAGCGATCGACGAATTTCTCGTGCTCGCCTGTTGGCGGCAGGATCGGCTGCCCGTGGTGGTTGGCCGACTGTTCAATGTCGTCGGTCCGCGGCAATCGGGGCGGTGGGGAATGGTGTTGCCGCGGCTGGTGTCGGCCGCCCTGGCCGGGCGATCACCGATCGTTCACGACGACGGGCGGCAGCAGCGCTGTTTTGCCCACGTGGCGGATGTCGTGCGGGCAATCCTTGCCCTCGTCGCATCGCCGGCGGCGACCGGCAGTGTGTTCAATATCGGAGGCGATCAGCCGGTTAGCATTCGCGAGCTAGCGGAACGGGTGATCGCGGCGGTCGATCCGAAGCTGGAAATTGAATATCAAAGCTATGCGGCTGCATATTCGGAGGATTTCGAGGACGTGCGTCGCCGCGTGCCCGACCTGAGCCGATTGCGGCGAACGATCGACTTCGAGCTTCGCCACGATCTCGCCGACATCATCCGCGAAGTGGTGGCGTGGCAGCGCGAGCGGATGGGCTGATCGGGTGTGGCTCTGTGCGGGCCGCGTCGACCGCGGCAAGCGGGTTCGCTCTACCGCGCGTCGGCCTTGCTGACATCGAGGCAAACCAAGTGTCCGGCCGTGTTGCGGCAATAAATTCGGCCATCGGCGAGGGCCGGCATTGTCCAGCATTTGCCGTCGAGCACCTGGGCACTAGCCAGAAGTCGATATGCTTTCGGATCGGCCGCGACGACGCCGAGCCGCCCCGCATCGCTGAGCACGATCAGCCGTGCGCCAGCCTGCTTGTCGCCGGCCAGCAATAGCGAGCCGAGCCCCCAGCCGCGTTCTTTCCAAAGCACCTTGCCTGCGTCGAAATCGAAGGCTATCAGCTTGCATTGCGAGGGGGCGCTATTCGCGCCGTCGATGCCGTAAAGCACGTCGTGCCACAGCACGCTGGTGCAGAGCTGATTCGACATCGCCTTGTTTCGATAGCGCGCGACGAGCTTGCCATCTTTGAAATCGAACAGCGCGCAACCGGCGCGGAAGCCGGAAATGAAGATCGACGTCTGGCCGTCTTTTTGCCGGACGATAGGCGAAACGGCGGTGGTGACATATTCGGTCTCCCACTTCACATGATCGACTTCCGAGCCGTCGCCGGCGCGCACCACCAGCAGCGCATCGTTGTTGAGCACGGCGACATACGATTGCCCACCGACGCTGAAAATCGTCGGCGTTCCGTAGCCGGGCCGATACTTGCCCGTTTTCCAGACCACCGCGCCGGTGAGTTTATCAAGTGCGACGGTGCGGCCGGCGTCGACGATCAGAAGATTGCCCAGCACGCGTGGTGAGCCGGAAAATCCCCATTCGGGCATCGGCACATCCAAGAGCGATTGCAATTCCTGCTCCCAGACTGCTCTTCCCTGGCGCGCGGTGTCGAAGCAGAAGAGTTGGCCTTCCTTGCTGATGGTGTAAACGCGATCGCCGTCGACCGTCGGCGTCGCGCCGGGGCCGCCTTCGTTCAAATCGGCCACTTGCTTGCACCGGTAATCGCATCGCCAAATGTGCCGCCCCGTGGCGGCGTCGAAACACCACACGGTGTCGAGCGTCAACTGCCCGGCCTTTTCCTTCTCGGGCGAGTTCGGCTCATGGCCGAGCGTGTAGAGCCTGCCGGCGACGATGGCACAAGAGCTGAAGCCGGTGCCGACCTCGGCCGACCAAAGTTGTTTGGGACCCGTGGCAGGCCAATCGCTGGTCCAATCGGTTTCGGACGAAATACCGGTTCCCTCTGGACCGCGCCACATCGGCCAATCGTGATCGGGCTTGGGCGCGATGGCGACCGACGATTCGGCATGCCCGGCCTTGGACGATGCGGCCGGCCGAACGGTTGTCGCGCTTGCCGGATCGGGCGACGCCGGTTCGGCGGCCGCGGAGAAACAGCCGGCGCTGCAGAGCCACGCTGCAATCGCGACAATCGTCAATTTGCAACCGGCCCGATTCATGGGCATCGAAAGGTCTCCGAGAAAGTGGCAGAAAGAGGATCGCGTGTGCCCGGCGATTGAAATCGCTTCTTGAACTTCCGCTTGCACCACGGCGTATTATTATCCTGAAAGGTGTGGTTCGGCACCAGTCGACAACCGCTGGCGAATTCGTGAGAATTCAGCGGAAGCCGGACCGGCGGAGCGCGATTTGGCCTGCAACGTTTGTCGCCTGCGCTACGCACCGAACGGGGCGGGCGGCACACGGAGTATGCCTGCTACAATCATCACCGACATTCGAAGAGGCAATCATGAATGGGCCATCGCTTGGTAAAGCGGAATTCGTGCGGGCTGGGGCGCTCCGGAGCATTGCCGCTTGCGGGGCGTTTGTTGTGTTGGCGGCGACGTTCGCGGTTGCGGCCGAGCCGCCCGTCAAGCCAAGCGAATCGGGTGCACAGGTTCCTCCCGTTGCTCCGCCGAGCACAACCCCGCTGATCGAGTACAAAAGCAGCTTGCCCCCCGCGGCCACGGTCGCCGGGCACGAGACCGGGCTCATTCCGCGCGAAGTGTTGTTCGGCAATCCCGACAAAGCCATGGCCCGCATGAGCCACGATGGCAAATGGCTGAGCTACTTGGCCCCGGTTGCCGGAGTGCTGAATGTGTGGGTCGCCCCGATCGACAATCCGGCCGCGGCGAAGGCCGTGACGAAGGAAAAAGACCGGCCCATCGACGGCTATTTCTGGGCCTACACGAATCGGCACATCCTGTACACGCAAGACGTCAAAGGCGACGAGAATTTTCACGTCTGGTGCGTCGATCTCGACTCGGGCGACATCAAGGATCTCACGCCACGCGGGCCGGAGCAAAAGGTGCGGGCCGAAATCGAGGCCGTCAGCTACTTGTTTCCCAAAGAAATTCTCGTCGGCCTGAACGATCGCGATCCTGAATATCACGACATCTGGCGATTGAATATCGAAACCGGCGCCAAAACGCTCGTGCAAAAAAACACGGAATTCGAAGGCTTCGATATCGACGACAATTACCACATCCGCTTCGCGTCGAAATACACTCCCGACGGCGGACGGGAGTTGCTCAAGCCCGACGGCAAAGACGGCTGGACCGATTTCTTGAAGATTCCGCAAGCCGACACGCTCACGACCGGTATCGAAGGCTTCGATAAATCCGGCGATGTCGCCTATTTGATCGACAGCCGCAATCGCGACACCGGCGCGCTGGCGACGCTGAATCTGAAGACGGGCGAGGAAAAGATCGTCGCCGAAGACCCGCGCTGCGACGCCGGCGGAATCATGCTCGAGCCCACGGAGCGCACGCTGCAAGCCGTCTCGTTCACCTACGAGCGAATTCACTGGGACTTTTTCGATCCGGCCGTGAAGTCCGATTTCAAATACCTGAAAACCGTGGCTGATGGCGATGTGACCGTCGTGGCCCGCACGCTCGACGACAAGCAATGGATCGTCGCATTTTTGATGGACGACGGTCCGGTGCGCTACTACCACTTCGATCGGCCGGCGCACAAGGCCCGATTTCTGTTTACCAATCGCAAGGATTTGGAAGATTGGAAACTGCAGAAAATGCATCCGGAGATCATCAATTCTCGCGACGGCTTGAATCTGGTCAGTTATCTGACGCTGCCGCCCGCGGCGCTCTCTGGCGGCAAGGGACCTTCACCCGATCGGCCGGTTAAGCCCGTGCCGATGGTGATCGACGTGCATGGCGGACCGTGGGGGGTTCGCGATGAATGGGGGCTCGATCCGGATGCCCAGTTGTGGGCCAATCGCGGCTATGCCGTGCTGCAGGTCAACTATCGCACCTCGACCGGCTTCGGGAAGAAATTCGTCAACGCGGGTGAAAAACAATGGGCCGCCAAGATGCACGACGACATTCTCGACGCGGCCGATTGGGCCGTCGCGCAGAAAATCGCCGACCCGAAAAAAATCGCCATCATGGGCGGCAGCTACGGCGGCTATGAAACGCTGGTCGGTCTGACGTTTTCGCCCGATCGCTTCGCCTGCGGCGTCGATATTGTCGGCCCGTCGAATCTGATGACGTTGCTGAAATCGATTCCGCCCTATTGGGGCCCGGCGCTGCAGATGTTCAAAGACCGCGTGGGCGATCCAGGCACCGAGGCAGGGCGAAAGCTGCTCACCGAGCGTTCGCCGCTGACGTTTGTCGATCGAATCGAACGGCCGCTACTGATTGGCCAAGGCGCGCACGACCCGCGCGTCAAACAGGCCGAGGCGGATCAAATCGTGCATGCCATGCAGGAAAAGCACATTCCGGTCACGTATGTGTTGTTTCCGGATGAAGGGCACGGCTTTCATCGGCCGGAAAACAACATCGCCTTTACAGCCGTGACCGAGGCCTTCTTGGCCCGCAACCTCGGCGGCCGCTACCAAGCAATCGGCGACGCCTTCAAAGGCTCGACAATCACCGTGCCGACCGGAGCAGCGCAAGTGCCGGGCCTCGAGGCCGCGATGGCGAAGCAGAAAGAGATGTCGCCGGCGGAGCCGCCGCCAACGACCGCAAAGAAGTGATCCAATGATGGGTGCCATGCCCGCGGCTTTGCGCGATTTGCGGCAAGAGCCCGCCGCGCTAGCAAGGAAATCGGGCTGTTACTCCCTTGCCAGCGCTGCGGACTCCCGGTTTTTGACGGCGACGCGCGAAACCGCAAGCGTGGCGCTGGGCAAAACGCGGGGCTACGGCTGGGCTTGGCAGCCGCGGATTTCGAAATCGTAGAGCGCGGCGATTTCTTCCGGCGAGCGGTCGCCGAGATTCGTGAATCGCCGCTCGAGCGCGGCCACATCGCTCACCGCCGGGGCGGCCAGTGCTTGGAATTTGTGGTCCAAAAGCGAATCGAGTTGTCCGGTCTTGGCCCTTGCATGCCCTTCCGGATACATCACCAAGCCGCTCGACAGATGGCCGAGCGTGGCATGGTCGATCGCCAGTGTGGTCGGAATGCCGTCGGGGTATTTTTCATCGAACGACGATCCGCCGTGGCGCAATTCCATGCGCTCGATGAAGCGTCGCGTTTGCGGATGGCGCAATGCTTCGTCGCCATAATCGTCGGGCAATAGCATCAGCTCGCGCCAGCCGGATCGCTTTTGCCCGATGGCTTTGCGCAGCAGCGTCGCGATGATGTAGAACAGCGAATGGTCGGCGCTTTGGCGCGTGGTGGGATTGCGCTTTGCCGGATCGGCAATGATGTGAAACGCGGGTTCGTAAATTGTGACTTCGATCGCCCGCAACTGATCGGGATCGGCCATCAGGGCGGGATAAGCGGCGAGCAAGTCGATCAGGCCCTGGATGGCCCCGGCCGATTGGTGCTCGTACAGCCCGAGTTTGAAGTGCATGCCCATGAGCGCGAAATCGTCGCCGGCGCACGAAAGCGTCAGATCGAACGGGCTGCAATCCGATTGATGGGGCGGTTCGAACAGCGAGAAAATCGCTTCCGAGTTGCGGAAGATGTCGGCGGGCCCGACGAAGCCGCGCATGGCGCGGCGTGCGCTCAGCACCGCTACCTCGGCGCTCAATGCGGCGGAGGCGCCTTTCGAGTCGGAAAGTTGCCGGCCATGGCGAATCGCGCGGAATGGAATATAGTGAGCCACGACCAGCCCGATCGCCGACTCGATTTGCTCCGCCGTGGCGCCCGACATCGCCGCGAACACGACCGCCGATGCAATCGCCCCATGCACGACATGATCGATCTTGTGGTCCTTGAGCGAATAGACTTCGGCCAACCGGCCGCGAATTTCGTCCAACAGAATCATCGCGCACAACGTGCGGTTGCCGTCGGCGCGGCTTAATTGCGCGGCGGCCACGGCGACCGGATAGAAGTCGTTGTGGCCAAACTCGCCGCGCGTGTGGCCGCGGGCGGGGTTGTAGCCGAAGTTCGTGCCGTTGGAATCCCACTCGCGCACAGCCGAGCAATTCGCGGCCACGGCTTTTTCCGGATGAACCGGCGCGATCGAACCAAAGCACGCGCTGCCGTCGCCGGGCGGGCAGCCGTAGCGCATGGCTTCCGCGCGCAATAGAGTCGGCGCGTTGGCGCGGGCCGCGAGAGCCGACACCCCGCAAGCCATGCTATCGCGGTGAAAGCGTTCGACTTGCTGGAAGACGGCGTCGCTGGGAGTGCCCAGCCGGCCAGCCAGAAAATCCAACGCAAACTGCCCCAGTCCATGGGCCTGGTTCGTATTTCGCGGCAGCGTGACGGATTCTGAATTCACCAGAGTGGATCGCTTAACGAGTTTGAATGCGAACTGCGAAAAATTATCGTCGCACGATTGAATTCAAGCAAGCCGCTGGTGGCTTCCCCTATCGCCGATGTTTGCCGTCAAACTCGGGGGCTCTTTTCCAAACCCGCGCTGCGGTTGGTCGCGGTGCTGATGATCGATCCGACTGGGAAAAGTTTGCCGGCGCTTGGTGGGACAAACCGCATGGCGACGGCTCATAAAACGGCAAAATTTTCCGATTGGCGAAGTTCCGTCGAATGTATTGCTAAGCGTTTCGCACGTACAGTGTTGGCAATTGTGCCGCCGATACCGTGCTGTGGGGAAATTAGCGTGATTTCCTATTTTCGGAATGCACGGCTGAAGAGGCGGCGAATCCGCCGGGCATGACACCTCTGGCACAAGGACGGAACGATGGTGCGAAACGTATTGAAATGGAGTTTGGCGCCGGCGGCGCTGGTCGCCATGGCGCTGGGCCAAGCCTGGGCCCAAGATGTGTCTACCAGTGCGGTCGGCATCAGCTATGCCGGCGATCCTCCCGCGCCTCCGGCGGCGGCTCCGGTTGCCCCGGCTGCGCCAGCCGCTCCCGCGGCGGATGCCCCCTGCGGATGCGATGCCGCCATGGGCGGCTGCAACAACCAATGCTGTTGCGATTGCGGCGGCTGCGAATTCGACTGGAGCAAGAACACGTGGGTCAAAGTCGGCGCCGGGATCCGCTTCTCGTTCGACAACATCGAGCAGCATACCCTCAGCGACCACAAGTACAACTTCTTCAGCCCTGACGATGCCCGTATCTACTTGAGCGGCCAAGGCCACGAGTACATCAAGTTCACGTTGAACACCGAAATCGACAACGGTGGCACCTTCGTCTCGCCGAACGATTTGGCCGACGTGCGGATGTTGGACGCCATCATCCAGTTCGAGCTCGACGACACGGTTAATTTTTGGGCTGGCCGGTTCCTCCCGCCGAGCGACCGTGCGAACTTGTGCGGTCCGTTCTATCAAACCCCCTACCTCTATCCGTTCGTGTCGAACTATGAGGCCGTCTTTGCCGGCCGCGACGACGGTGCGGCATATTGGGGTCAATGGAACGGCGGTTCGATCAAGTGGCAAGTCGGTGCGTTCAACGGCATCGGCCGCAACTATGCTCCGACAGCCGTCAACGTTCCCGGCCCGACGATTCCGGGCGATGCGGTCGGCCCGAACACCAACGGCGATCTGCTCTATGCGTATCGCGTCGTGTTCAACCTGCTCGATCCGGAGCCGGGTTACTATGCTCAAAGCAGCTACTTCGGCAAGAAGGAAATTCTGGCCATCGGCTTTGCCGGCCAGTTCCAAGACCATGCCGTGAACGACGGCATTGCCGGCGGCGTCGAAACGGTTGGCCGCAGCATGTACGGCAACAGCTGTGACTTGATGTATGAAACCCGCCTGCGTAATTGCGGCGTGTTCACCATCAACGCGGCCATCTACGACTTCCACGATCACCACCAGACCAACGCTTTCGCCGCCACGCAAGAAGGCGACGCCGGCGAAGTGGAAGTCTCGTACCTCACCGCCGACGAATATTGCTTCGGCAAGGTGTCGGGCAAGTTCCAGCCGTATGCTCGGTTCCAACGCTACAATCGCGACCAGAAGGCCCTCGCGGCGAGCTTCTCCTCGACTGCCGGTCCGGTTCTCGATCAGCAGACCGACTTCGGTGTCAACTACGTGATCTCGGGCTACAATGCCCGTTTGACGCTGGATTACAGCGAAGACCTCGTCGAAAACAACGGCGGGCACTTCGACCAGATTCTGGCCGGCGGACAGGTGCAGTTCTAACGTCGTGTGACGAGCGATTCCTCGGGTGAGGAAATCGAACGTCGCCAGGCGCCAAAATCCGCGGGGCACTGACAGGCCGCCTGTCAGTGCCCCGATTTTATTCGTAGGTCAGGCTTTCCAGCCTGACGGCCCGTCGGACGCCGTTTCGAAAACTCGGCCAGTTGGCGCATCCGTCAGGCTGGAAAGCCTGACCTACTCGACCTTCGCCCAAAACGGATGCTGGCGGTCGGCTCGCGTTCGAGCGTCTTCGAGCATTACCGACACGCTCGGCTTGACGACGTGCCTTGTTCCCAACCGATTGCCGCCCACCGTCACGGTCACCGGCAGATTGAAATCGACCCATTCGGGCGTAAGCCAAACGGCCACCTTGGCGCCGTGCACTTCCACGTTCACCCCGTTCCTGGCATTCACTTTCACTTCGACATGCAGCGGATGCGTACCGCGCGCCGGAGGCCAGGCCGCCGGGTCGACCAGGCAATTCGGCGGCATCTGTTGGAGCTCCAAGCACCAGAAATAATTATCCCACGACCGCATCGTCACGGCGCTGAAATCATGCGGGAAGAAATCTCGCTTCTTCCGCCCCATCCAATCGAAGACGCGCTGGATCTCATCGGAAAAATGCTCGTGCCCGCGCCCCTCGTATTCCACGAGCGTCATGTCCCATCCGCGCGGGCGAGAAAAGTAGCGATCCCAATCTCGGGAATTGTTCGCCGTGCGATTCGAGTCCAGTTCGCCGCTGATGAAGTACAACGACAGGTGCTCGGCATTGGGCCAATATTGGGCAACGTATTTTCCCGACGTGGCCACGATTGGAATCACTCCAGCCCACAGATCGGGATGCGCCAGCGCGATGTCCCAGGCCGCGTCGGCGCCCATCGAATGCCCGGAAAGAAACACGCGATCCGTGTCGATCGAGAACCGCCGGCACGCATCGCGCAACGAATCAAGCACCGCGGCATGCTCGCGGGCCGAATATTGATATTGCGCTTGATGCGGCTTGATCCAACCCGGAGCGATGACGATATATCCTTGCCGAGTCGACTGGCCTAATCGCATCGTGTGAATATCGGGGATCGGCGGACCCGGATCGGCTTGCGCCGCTGCAGCGCCGGCGGCGGCCGGGGCGGCGGCGGCCGGCGGTTGATTCGGGGCATTCGCATTTCTGACGTTCGCAGCGCCGGCTTCCGCCGCGGCGGGCATCCGCGATTCGCCGGCCCACCAACTGATCTGCTGCTCGGGCGTCGTGCCGGCCCCTTGCAAGGTCACGATCGCGGGATACTTGACGTGCGGATCGTACTCCGGCGGAAGTTGCACCAGATACGTCACATCCGGCTCGTTTTCCAATCCGTGGATCGTCAATTCATAGGAGCCGGGCTCTTGCTGCGGCGGAGTGTCAATCGGCGGCTTCATGTGGGCCAGGATCGCGGCCACGAATTTCGGCGATGCCGATTGTTGCGAACCGATCGCCTGTAGCATCGCGTCGCGGTCGAGTTTCAGCGGATTGCGTAAGTAGTCCAGCACAAGCCGCCGCGTTTCGACCAACGACAACGCCACCTGCACATTGTCGACCGCGTCGTTCGCCCCGATCAACCAGCCGCTGACGGCGAGCGCTGCCTTTTGCTCCGGAAGCAGCGTGGCGTCGTCGGCCAATCGCCGGAATGGCGCCAGTCGATCGAGCGTCGCGAGGGTCAGCTCGGCGGCGATTTCGTCGCGGATCGGCTGCAAATGCTTGCGGATGGCCGAGTCTTTCACTAGCGACAGTTGCGCGTCGAGTTGTCCGATGGTCGCATCGCGGCGTTGTTGGGCCGCGCGATAGGCTTGGATCTTTTCGCGCACGGCTTGCAGCGTCGCTCCGTTGATTCCTTGCGAAGGAAAGCGCTCGAGCATGCCGTAGGCAACGCCGTATTGCCCAGCCTTATGCCGCACTTCGACTTCCGAAAGCACGCGGTCGGCCCCCAATTGGCGCAGTGCTTTGGCTTGGTCGTCAAGCCCGGCCAGCGCGGGAAAATCGGCGATCACCTGCCGCAACTCGGCTTCGGCATCCGGAAATCGCTCGGCTTGCATATAGAATCGCACGAGCTTCAATCGCTGATCCGGATTTCGAGGGTCGACCTGCTTCAGGAGAATCTTGGTGAGCAGATTGCGCGGGATCGAACTGGTGGCGATCCGCATGTCCCACAGATAGGCCTTGGCCGCCTGGGATTTTAGCGATTCCACGCGCGACCAAAGCGGCGTCACCGTCGTCAGCCCTTGGATCACGTCGGCCGGGCCGTTGTTGGTCTGCATGGTAAACGTGCGGCGGCCCCAATCGTCGAATGGCGTGAGCCGCAGGATCGGGCCGATCGTCGCCACGGGCAGCCCGTCTTCCGCGATCGGCTGAGGGATCTTAAATGTTTCCCAGCGCGGCGGCGGGGAAGGATCGACCTTGCTGACCAGCCGCCAGGGAATCATCGTGCGCCGCAGATCGTCGTCGCACATCAAGATTGGTTTTGCGGCGGCCGCCCCACCGCTGTTATTCGGATCGACGGCCACTCCTTCGATCCTCACGAATCGTCCGTCCATTTCGCGGCCGTCGTTGACATAAATCTTTTCTGCCCTGGCGGCCGACGGGCCGATGAAGATTCCCGCCAAAGCGAGAATGCACCACGCCCGGGAAATTTGTCGCATGATATTTAGCCTCGATGTTCCGATAGCGTCCGGCGTTTTGTCGAGCAAATCACTGATCCGCCCCCGCCGTAAAAAGAAGCGGCGAGTCCCCGGCGAATTGCGATGACAAGTGTCAAAATGGCTGCCGGGCGCGAAATTCCTCTCCTTTAAGGCTCGGCCGAAAAACAACTCCTGCCCTCTTCCGCAAGGGACGAGGGGTCCGTGGAGAAGTAATTTTTTCGGCCGAGCCTAAACCCGCAAGAAGCGGCGCAGACCGAATCGGCCTGTAATTCCATTCTGCCGAGGCCTGTTCGAAATTGCAAACTCATCGCAACCCGACAATGCGGCGGTGCTTGCAACCGCGTGCGGCGCGGCGCCGTCGGCGCCGCGCCTAGGCTGACCGCGGTCCTATTTCCCCCCCCACCGATACCCGGATGAACTCGACATCTCGGCGATGCTTCCTGCTATAATCAGCCGCTCAAGGTGGCGGCCCGCTCCGACGATCGCGGCAGGAGCCCTTGAGATTTTGCATCTCGAATTTCTCGTCGTCTAACTTCCTGTCCGCGGCATGTCTGATTCTGAAATTCCTTTGGTGCGGGCGCCGCTTCGAGCGCTGACGGGCGTGGCCATCGAATCGGTCGGCAGCTACGTGCCCGAACGCGTCGTGACCAATGCCGAATTGGCTTCGCTGGGTTGTGATCCGGAGTGGATTCTTCGCCGCACCGGGATTCGCGAGCGGCGCTATGCCCCAGCAGAAATGTCCACGAGCGATCTGGCAACGATCGCCGCGCGGCGTTGCCTCGAAAAATCCGGTTTCGACCCGCGCGAAATCGATCTCGTCGTCGTCGGCACATTTACGGCCGACGCGACAATGCCCTCGACCGCGTGTCTGGTGCAGCACCAGCTTGGATTGCGGGCGGCTGCGATGGATGTCCAAGCTGCGTGTGCCGGTTTTTTTTATGCTCTCGTGACCGGCATGCAGTATGTCGCAACCGGTTGCAGCCGGGCGGCGCTGGTCGTCGGCGCGGATTGCAATTCGCGGATCGTGAATCCCTCCGACGTGCAAACGTATCCGTTGTTCGGCGACGGGGCGGGAGCCGTGCTGCTGACACGCGGCACCGACCGGCAAGGGCTGGTGTCGTATACGATGGGAGCCGACGGTTCCGGCTACGAACTTCTGTATTGCCCGATGGGCGGGTCTCGGATGCCGCTGACTTCGGCGGGCGTCGAGCAAGGGCTGCACTTTCTTAAAATGGACGGCCGGCCGGTTTTCAAATGGGCGGTGCGCATGCTCGTAGCCAGTATTGGCGATGTGCTGAACCAATCCGGCCTCACGGTCGGCGACGTCGATCGGTTCGTCCTCCATCAGGCGAACATTCGCATCCTTGATGCCGCCGCCAAAGAGTTGGGAATCGATCCGGCGAAGCTGGTCGTCAATCTCGATCGCTACGGCAACACGTCGTCGGGCAGCATCCCCTTGGCACTCGACGAATGCGTCGCCGATGGCCGTATCCGAGCGGGGAGCCATATTGTGCTCAGCGGTTTCGGCGGCGGCCTGGCCTGGGGCACTGGATTGCTGCGGTGGTGATCCGGCCAGGGCGGCTAGAGTCGGCCGCCACGGGCTGACGCGCGAAACCACAAGCGTGCTACTCTCTCCGGCGGCGGCATGAAGCTCGCTTGCGGTTTCACGCGTCGGCTGTGCGTTTGTGGGCTCCGCGCCCCCCTTTCAACGACGGGCATTTTCCCATTAGACTGCCACGCAGCGCCATCGTATCTCACACCCAAAGGCCACGTTGTCCGATGAGCAAAATCCAAAAACTGCCGCCCCGCAGCGCCGTCAAAGCCGCCGATTGCTGGGACCTTTCGAGTCTGTTTAAATCCGACGCGGCCTGGGAAACGGCCTTCAAGAAATGGGAAACTCGGATTCCGAATTACTCACAATTCAGCGGCAAACTGGCCGAAAGCCCCAAATCGCTGGCCGCCTGCTTGGAATTCGATCTCGATTTCGACCGCATGGCCGAGCGGCTCGGCACGTATGCCCATTTGAAAGTGACGGAAGACAACGGCAACAGCAGCTATCAACGCATGTTGGGCCGGTTCTTGCATGCCAGCAGCCAGGCGGGCCAAATCGGCAGCTATATCCGGCCGGAAATCCTGGCCATTCCGTCGGCCAAGATGAAGAAGTTTCTCGGCGCCCCCGAGCTCGCCCCGCACCGGCTCACGCTCGAACGCCTGGTGCGCTACAAGCCGCATACGCTTACTGCCGGCGAAGAGAAACTGCTGGCGATGCAAAGCCAGATGGCGGAAACGGCGAACCACGCCTTTCGGCAGTTGAACGACGTCGATCTGAAATTCGGCAGCTTGAAAAACGAGAAGGGGAAATTGGTCGAATTAAGCAATTCGTCGCTTTCCGTGTTTCTCTATTCGCCAATGCGCAGCGTTCGCAAAGCAGCCTTCCATCAGTACTACGATGAATACAAGGCCCATGAAAACACGCTCGCAGCGACCCTCTCGGGAGCAATCCAGCGTGATGCTTATTATGCCAAGGCCCGCGGCTATCCAAGCGCACTGGAAAGCGCCCTCTTTGCCGACAAGGTGCCGACCGCGGTGTACGACAACCTGATCGAGTCGGTGCACCGCCATTTGCCGTCGCTCCATCACTACTACGAATTGCGGCGGCGCAAGATGCGGCTCAACGATATCCATCACTACGACACGTATGTTCCCATTCTCAGCGACTTGGAAGTGCGGCACAACTGGAACCAAGCCGTCAAGGTCGTCGTCGATGCGCTTGAACCGCTGGGAAGCGAATATTGCGGGGCCTTGGAAAAGGGATTGAACAACGGATGGTGCGATCGCTATCCGAACCAAGGGAAACAAAGCGGAGCGTTTTCCAGCGGCTCCTACGACGGCGAACCGTATATCCTCATGAACTATCAGCCCGACGTGCTCGACCATGTGTTCACGCTGGCCCACGAAGCCGGCCATTCGATGCACAGCTATCTCTCCGCCAAGCAGCAGCCCTATCAATACTACAACTACACGATTTTCGTCGCCGAAGTAGCGAGCACGTTTAACGAGCAGCTTCTCAGCCGGCACTTGAGAGATCGGGCGAAATCGGACGACGAGCGTGCCGTACTGATCAACCACGACATCGATGCCATCCGCGGCACGATCTTCCGTCAAACAATGTTTGCTGAATTCGAGAAGATCACGCACGCCACCGTGGAAGCCGGCGAGCCCCTGACCGTCGAACGCTTCACGACGATTTACCGCGAGTTGCTCGATCGCTATTTCGGACCGAAGTTTGCAATCGACGACTGCCTGTCGCTTGAATGCTTCCGCATTCCGCATTTCTATCGCGGATTTTATGTGTACAAATATGCAACGGGGCTTTCGGCGGCGATTGCGCTTGCCGAGCGCGTCACGAGCGGCGGCCCAGGGGAGTTGAACGCCTATTTGAGCTTCCTGCGGGGCGGCTGCTCGAAATTCCCGCTCGATCTGCTGCGCGACGCGGGCGTCGACATGGAACAGCCCGAACCGGTCGACACGGCCCTAGCCCATTTCGGCCGGCTCGTCGATGAATTGGACGAATTGGTTTGACGCCCAATCGTAGCAGGCACACTCCGTGTGCCCTCGGCCCCGCTCGGTGCGCAACCCATCGCAAGGCGCCGACGGCACACGGCATGTGCCTGCTACCTTCCGCTCGCGAGCGGTTTCGCTTCGGCCGACGGGGATGATGCCGAAGGTCTGTCCGTTATCGCGCCGAGCGGTTCGCAAAAAATGCGCGAAGCCGCAGCGCCAAGAACATGTTTTTTTTGCAGTCGTTTGCTAGATTGCCGAACGTTGTAGCGCCAAGACCATCGTTTAGCAAGGCGAACGGTATGCGACTACTCGGGTCATTCGGGCTGATTGGCGTCGGTGCGTTCGCGGCCGGCGTGTTCTACTCAAAATCAAGTTTCGATCCTCATATCGATAGTTGGCTTTTCTTTGCCGCTTCGACCGGGATCGCCGTTTTCGGACTTGGCGATTTGTTGCTGGTGGCAATGCGGAACCGCCGACAGCCGGTATGGGCCAGATCCTCGCGTTAATCTGGATCGCGGTTGCCTTGTTGTTGTCGCTCGTCTGGGCAGCAACCGACTTGGTCCACAATCGCCTGTATGGCAATTGGGATGTCGGCCGCACGCTCTCGCGCCTGCCCATCGTAATGCTTGTGGCCTTGGGCTGGCCCGTGCTGCTTCCGGCCAGCTGCCTCGAGCGGATGCGACGGGGAAAGCGATAGCACGTCTGCCACTGGCTCTGCCAGTGCTGCGCGCCGCTTGAAATTGCTTAACAAAAACACTGGCACAGCCCGTGGCATACGGAATCACCAGCCCGAAGCGTAAGCGAGGGGGCCACCGAGGCTTATCCTCGCTAACGCTTCGCGCCTCCTATTTCGCAGCGTGTCGCGAATTCCTGGCACTATGAATAATCCGGCCTAGACTTGTGTTGGACTTCCGCCTCAGCCGGAACCACCATCATGGCCGCCTCTTTGCCGACAATCCGATACGGCCTGCGACCGACGCGTAGCGGCATCGCGCGATTGACTGTCGGGCTGGCGATAGCCGCCTCGTTCTTCGGCGGCGAGATGTGTGCCTGGGCTGCCAACGGTGCCCCGCGGTTCATGATCGAGGCGACGGTGCATGGCCGGCGCATCGAAGGAGCGCCGCTAAGCTGGTCGGCCGGCAAGGTGTGGCTGTTGGCTCGCGACGGCCGGCTTTGGGATTTTGCTCCGCAAGAGGCGACCGATTTCCGCAAGACGGCATCCTATTTCGCCCCCTACTCGGCCCGCGAAATCACCGCCTTGCTGCAATTGGAGTTGGGCCGGAGATTCGACGTCAGCTCGACGGCCCACTATCTCGTCTGCCATCCGCCCGGCCAAGCCGTCGATTGGGGCGAGCGGTTCGAGCAAATGTTTCGCCAGTTCGGCCATTATTTCAGCGTTCGCGGCCTGAACCTGCGGCAACCGGATATGCCGATGGTGGCGATCGTGTTCACTAGCCGAACCGATTTTCTCCACTACAGCATGGGAGATGGGTTTCGGCCGGGCCCGGAAGTGCTCGGCTATTATTCGCCGCGCACGAACCGCGTGGCGATGTACGATGGATCGGAACTGCAATCGCAAGGGCCGCGCGGCGATTGGCGGCAAAGCGCGGCCATGCTGGTGCATGAGGCGGCCCATCAGGCGGCATTCAACACGGGCATCCATAGCCGGCTCAACTCGCCGCCGCAATGGCTCGCCGAGGGGCTGGCCACGCTGTTCGAAGCCCGCGGCGTGTGGAACTCGGATCAATACCGCAAGCTTTCCGACCGCGTGAACCAATCGCGGCTTGCCGATTTTCGACGCTTTGCGAGCGGCCATCCGTCGCCGGACTGGATCCAGTCGCTGGTGAGCTCCGATCGTCCGTTCACCATGGATGTGGCGGGGGCGTATGCCGAAAGCTGGGCGCTGACGTTCTATTTGAGCGAAAAGCAGCCCGCGGCCTACAGCAAGTATCTGGCAACCACGGCCGCCCGGCCGGCATTTCGCACGGTCGATGCGACGGACCGAGTCGCCGATTTCTCGCATTGTTTCGGCGACGATTGGCGCATGCTCGACGCCCGAGTGCGCCGCTTTCTGGCCGACCTGCGCTAATGCGGCACGCGGCTGGAGCAGCCCGCTGTCAAAACGTCACCTCGACTCGCCGAGCAGCACTGGCAGACTGCGCTTGCCAGTGGCACACGCATGGCGGCATCGTGTGCCACTGGCATGCGCCGCGACGGCATTGTGTGCCGCTGGCCAGCGCAGTCGGCCAGTGGAATCGCCGCAAGAGGCAATTAATCGCCTGCGGTGAAGCGTCGGCCGAGGTGGATTGTCTATCGCCTCTTGTCCTCCCGCTGTATTCTTGCCATAGCGACCGCCCCGTTTTTTATTTTGGCTATCACGGCCATCCTGCCCCTCACCTCACCCTCACCCTACCCTCACCCTTCCTCCCGTGCTCACCCGCCGTTCTCTACGCTGGCCGATATTCTTGGGCGTGGTGATGATCGTGTTGGTGGTGGCGCTGACGGTTGGCTGGGTGATCGTAACCGTGGCGGCACCTATGGTCGCCACCCATCGCGCTTTGTATTGGACGATGCTGGCGGTCGGGACGACGTTTCTTGGGCTGCTGCTTTTGGGCGTGGTGATGTATTTGTTTCTTTCGATCAAGGCGATCCGGCTCAACCAGCGGCAATCCAATTTCATCGACAGCGTCACCCATGAATTGAAAAGCCCGCTGGCCTCGCTGAAGCTTTGCCTGCAAACGCTCGAACGACGGCAGCTCGCGCCGGAGCAGCAGTCCGAGTTTTATGGCTTCATGGCCGAAGACCTGCAGCGATTGCACAATCTGATCGACCACCTTCTCGATGCCGCGCGTTTGGACCAAAGGCCAATGGAGCGCGAAGCCGAGGATATCGAACTGGCGGCCCTGCTCGAGCGCTGCGCACAATCGATGTTGCAGCGATATCGGTTGCCCCCCGAGACGATCCGCCGCAATTTGGCGCCGGCCTGGGTGCGGGCCCGGCCGGCCGACCTGGAAATCGTATTTCGCAACCTGCTCGACAATGCCGTGAAATACGCCGCCGTGGTGCCGCAAGTGGACCTCGATTTGCTGCCCAACGATGGCCGCGTTATCGTGCGCATCAGCGACAATGGTCCCGGCATTCCGCCGCCGCTGAGGCGCAAGATCTTTGGCCGATTCGTTCGTGTCGGCAACGAATTGGAACGCTCGAAGCCCGGCACCGGGCTAGGTCTCTATATCGTGCGAACGCTCGTCCGCCGAATGCACGGTAAGATCACGGTCCGCGGCCGCGGGAGCGAATCCGGAACGATTTTCGAAGTCGAATTGCCGGCCCGTGAATTGCGGGCAGAAACGTAATCGACGAACCGCCGCCGCCGCTCCAATCACCCTGATCGAGTCAGCGGGATGGCTGTTATAATTGTCACCGCTGTTGCCCTCGTCCCTCGCCCTCGCCCTCGCCCCGCGCCCCGCGCCCCTCGCCCTTCCGATGCACCACATCCTTGTTGTCGAAGACGAAGAACACTTGGCGATCGGCATCAAATACAACCTTGAAGCCGAGGGATACCTGGTCACCACCATTGGCGACGGCCCGGCGGCGCTCGCGCGGTTCCAAGAATCGCCCGACACGATCGACCTGATCATTCTCGACCTGATGTTGCCCGGCATGAGCGGCTATGCAGTGTGCGAAGCGATTCGCAGCGCGGGGCATGGCGTGCCGATTCTCATGCTCAGCGCCCGAACGCTCGTCGAAGACCGGATCCGAGGTTTCGACGCCGGCACGGATCTTTATCTGCAGAAGCCGTTCGATCTGGAAGAGTTGATGAGCATCGTGCGCAATCTTCTGGCACGAAAAGGACGCGGAGCCGCCGCGCCCGAAAGCAAACCGATCGAACCGGTCTATCGCTTTGGCCAGGCCGTGGTGAATTTCGACACCTATCAAGTGACGGTAGCGGAAAAGGCGTTGCGGCTGACCAGCTTGGAGATGAAACTGCTGCGATACTTCGTGGAGCACGAAGCGTCGGTTGTCACGCGCGCCGAGCTCCTGGAAGACGTTTGGAATATGTCGCCAAACACGAGCACGCGGACGGTCGACAACTTCATCGTCAACCTGCGAAAATACTTTGAAGTCGACGCCGCTCAGCCGAAGCACTTTTTGAGCGTCCGCGGCGCCGGCTACCGCTTCGTCGCCAGCGGCGAAGAACCCGTCGCGTAGCTCAGGCTTTCCAGCCTGACAGAACGACGTGCCGGTGTCCTGCTTGAGTTCGCCCGTCCCGTTCCAAAAGCTTTCAAACACCCGCTTTCCTCCCATGACAACAAACACGATGCAACTTTCCGGCGGACTCGAAGTGCCGTTGGTTGGGCTTGGGCTTTGGAAAATCGCGATCGACGACGCCCCGCGGATCATCGCGCAAGCCGTTGCCGATGGCTACCGGCATCTCGACTCTGCGTGCGATTATGGCAATGAGCCGGCAGTCGGAGCTGGCTTGGCCAGCGTATTGCGGTCTAAAACGGTCCGCCGCGAGCAGTTGTGGGTCACCTCGAAGCTTTGGAACACGTATCACGAGCCGCAGCACGTTCGTCCGGCCATCGAGCGCACACTCCGCGACCTCGGCCTGGATTATCTCGATTTGTATCTAATCCACTTCCCCGTCGCCCAGGCGTTTGTTCCGTTCGAGGAGCGTTATCCGCCCGGCTGGTCGGCCGATCCGGGGCATCCCGAACGGGGCATCCGCCCGATTCGCGTGCCGGTGGCCGAAACCTGGGGGGCGATGGAAGAAATCGTCCGGGCGGGGCTAACGCGAACGATCGGCGTCAGCAATTTCGGCGTTTCGCTGTTGCGCGATCTGCTTTCGTATGCCGCGATCCGCCCAGCGATGCTACAGGTCGAGTTGCATCCATTTCTGGCGCAAGAAAAGCTGCTGCGGTTTTGCCGGGAGGAGCGGATCGGCGTGACCGGGTTTTCACCGCTGGGGGCCGGATCCTACGTCCCGCTCGGGATGGCCAAGCCCGAGGATTCGGTGCTCGGGCAGCCGGTTGTTCGGCAAATCGCGGAAAGCCATGGGCGGTCGCCGGCCCAAATCGTGCTTCGCTGGGGCGTCGGGCGCGGCACTGCCGTGATCCCGAAGACGTCTCGCCCCGAGCGGTTGCGGGAAAACCTCGCGATCTTCGATTTCGAACTGACCCCCGATGAAATGCGGTCGATTTCAGCCCTGGATCGGCACCATCGCTACAACGATCCGGGCGTGTTTTGCGAGGCCGCGTTTCACACGTTTTATCC
>DATAWG010000022.1 GCA_036267355.1 Pirellulales bacterium
CATCCTGTTCCGCCGTCAAGTTCAACCCGTCGTCCTTCAACTCACGCATCACACACCTCAACACGGCTTCAAGTTCGCCCCCCTTTTGCGACGCCACCTCTATCAGAGCAGATTTTCCACCCACTTTCGAGATGCCCACACCGCGGCGGTTGAATCTCGGCTTTATCCGGCTTGTCCGGCCTAAATCGTCTTGATACGATTTGGTTGTCGGCCGGGCGAAGCGGCGCCCAATGGCGTTTGGATCGCCCGGCCGATGGCATGTTCTCTGCCATGCCCGTGCTGCCGATGTCATTATGTGTTGAGCCCTTAATTCAAGCTCGTTGGGGGCCGTTTTTAGGGTTTGGCCGCGTGTATAGCCGATCGCTCGACGCCAAGATCCTTGCGATCCGGGCGCCGATCCCTTTCGGATCACACAACCCGAACCCGAGGCACCCCCCTTACTGGGTAAACGGGCTCTTCTACTTTCACATCGCCACGGCATTACGGTGGAGACCATGCCGTTTTATAGCCCATCGCGCCGCGGTGGATCAGACCATACCATGTCTCCAGTCGCCGAACGCTTGGTCGAGCTGATCCGCAGCTATGCAAGCTGCGCAGTGGCATTCTCAGCCGGCGTGGACAGCACGGTTGTTGCCAAAGCGGCCTGTTTGGCGCTCGGCGACCAAGCCGTGGCCGTCACAGGCTCAAGCGAAAGTCTGGCGGCGGGCGAACTCGATCAGGCCCGCGAATTGGCGCAGTTGATCGGCATCCGGCATGAAATCTTGCCGACCGAGGAAATGTCCGATCCGAACTATCTTAGAAACGGCCCCGATCGCTGTTACTATTGCAAGACCGAACTCTACCAGCGAATTGAGCCGCTTGCCGCTCGGCTCGGGCTGGCGGTGATCGCCAACGGAGCCAATCTCGACGATCGCGGAGACTACCGGCCCGGCATGACGGCCGCCGCGGAGCATCGCGTGCGCAGTCCGCTCATCGAATGCGGGCTGGGCAAGCCAGGCGTGCGCTCGCTCGCGGCGGAGTGGGGCTTGCCGATCTGGGACAAGCCGGCCGCCCCCTGCCTTTCCAGCCGCATCGCGTATGGCGAGGAAGTGACGGCCGAGCGATTGACGATGATCGACCGCGCGGAGCAGTATTTGCGCGGCCTGGGCCTGCGCGAGCTGCGCGTCCGCTACCATCGTGGCGACATGGCCCGATTGGAAGTGCCGATGGCGGCGATCGAACAACTCTGTGCCGCAGAGATTCGCGAGCAGTTGACCGCAGAATTGCACCGAATCGGCTTCCGCTACATCACGCTCGATCTCGAAGGATTCCGATCGGGCAGCCAGAATCTGGTGCTCGTGCCGCCACCCGCCGCGCGGACGATACTGTCGTCGAGCTAGGCTTTCAGTTCAAATGAGCTTTGGCAGCAACCGCGCAGCATGTTCTTTCTCTTTTTGCGCGGCTTCGAATCGCTCGACGAATTCCTTCTTTGGCGCGCTGCTCACAAACGAGAACAGGCCGTCGTCGTCCAAAACGTTTTGCTGGGAAACAATTGTGCCGACCGATTGATCGAGCAGTTCCTGCGGCAGTGGAATCCTCGCACGCTGATATAACGTATGCAGGTGGCCGATTGTGGCGAGCTGGGCTTGGAGCGTTTCCGTTGCGGTCTCGACCAAGCTGTTTCGGTACACGCCCCAAATGCCATCCAGGCCGCACGGGGTGCAAAGGAAATCACGAATGAGTTCCAACGATTTGGAGTCGTCGTTATTCGACTCAGCTTCGGAAATCAGCGCGAACAAGTCGCGCTGTGAGCGTTTGCGCTGCCGCCGCGAAATCAGCGCGACGATGCCGGGCGCCAGCACGATCAATACGAGAATCAGGACGATTCTAACGAATTCGGTCATGCCGATTCGCCGAAAACATTTGCTCGCGCTAATTCTTCGCTGCCCAAGCGGCGGCTAGCTGCGAGGGGGAAAGGCGATAGACACGGGTGAAGATCGTGTCGAAGTTTTCACCTTGCTTGATCCCGGCCAATAGCTGTTGGAAGCGACTGGCATTGCCCATCAGCCCCTTGGCAAAGCCAAGCGAGAGGCAATCGTTCACCTCGGTGGCCAGGCCATGGTCGAGAAACACTTGGGCGTTGGGAGTGCTGGAGAGAATGCCGGGAATCGCGGCTTCCCAACCCTTCAAGCGCGGGTCGGACCTTTCGAGCTTCAAGGCGGTGGCAGCACCGACCCCTTCGGCAAACCAAGCGGGCGAACGCCCCAAACTGGCGATGTAGTTGCCCGCGATTTCCTGGGTCAACAATGCCGCGAGGGAGTAATCGTTGCTCCCGGTGGCGGGCGGCACGAGCACGCCATAGGCATTGATGACGTTGTAGCGGAAATGCCCTTGCGAATTCGGCGGGAGATCGCGCGATTCGACGGTCTTGGCGAATTCCGAATAGTCGAAATGCTGGCGGCAAACGAAAAGCGTAATCCGCCCCTTCACCAACGGCTTGTCTTCAGGAACCTTGAAGAACTGAGCCACCTTGGCAGCTTGCTGCTCGGCAAGCGTCGCCACCTCATCCATCACGGCCGGGCTGGCATTACCGACCAATGCGAAGTCTTTCGTCTCTTTGATCTGGCCCGGATCGTCCGGAATGGCCGATCGCCAGATTCGCTTGGACCGATCGAGCCGGGCGGCGGCGAGTTCCTCGGGCGTCGAGTGCTCGGCCCTGTAAACCTCGGCGACCATCTCGATCGAGTCTTTCGGGCTGAGCCCGTCGTAATGGGCTCCCTCGGCGATCCATTTTTCGAACTTCGCGATGACTTCATTCGACAACGCCGGCTTTCGCAACGGCATCCGGTCGCCGGCAGTGCCCTTGATCTTGCGCAGCAGAAGACTCGTGGCCGGCTTGCCGGGCAAAACGATCAGCCCACTATTGCCGCCGATCAACAGTTCGTTGAACGTGGTCAAGCGCAGAGCACCGCCCGGATTGTTGGCCGTGCCATGACAATCGAGGCAGTTTTCAACCAGCACCGGGGCAATATCGCGCGAGAAGCGGATCGTTTCATGTCCGTTTGCGGCCATCACTTCGAGTTTTTGCTCGGGCTGCATGTTCGCGCCGGCAACCGGCCCAACGAGTGTCTTGATCGATTGCGTTGCGTTGGCGCCGTCGAACTTGGCTCCCTGGTCGATCCATTTGGTGAGCATGGTGAGTTCGACCATCTCGACCTTGCCGCCGCCGCGAGGCATATCGCCCGATTCGATCACTTCATAGATCCGGCTTCCCTTGCCGTCGCCCGGCATGACAACCGACAGATTCTTGGCCCCTTTCATCAGGGACGCATAGCTGTCCATACTGAACGCGCCGAGGTTTTTGTCCACATGGCATTTGCCGCACTTCGCGACGAGAATGGGTGCTATGTCGTGAACGTAGCTCACCAGCCCGGCGGCCCCAGCGACCGGTTTCTTGACAAGCGGCTTCACGAGCGGCTTCACGAGCGGCTTGGTAATGGGCGTTCTTGCGACAATGGGTTTGTCGGGCTTCGGGGCCAAAGTTTTTGTGGGCGACGCCGGCGAGGCGATGGTGGCCAGCACCCCGGCAATGGCCGGCACCTTGGCGCCGTCAAGCTCCATCATGTCGTGCAGATTGACCAATCGCCGCTTGATCGGCAACGCGCGTTGGGCCAGCTCGGGGGCCGCTGCCGCTTCGACAAGCGCATCTTGGGCCTCGGCCAACGCCGCTGCCGCATCGCGCATCTTGTTTTCTTTGTAGAGCCCCTCGGCCTTCGTCAAGGCGGCATCGGCGGCATGCAACTTTTGCAGCGCCTGTCCTTTCGGAGCGGCGAAAAGCGGCGCCGCAACCAATCCCGCCAGCGCCACCGAAAACGCGATCCATCGAACCGAGCGGAAGGCACGGGTTGAAGTTCGGTCGCAACTCATGCTGAAATTCCTTCGAGAACGCAGATGTTCAGAGCCCAGTAGCCCGCTGCCAACGAGCGCCGGCGCGCACCCCAAGCGTGTCGCTGATTATACGTCCTTCGGTCGAAGACCGACAGCTTATTCCCGCGATCGGCCGTTTTCTGCCGCCAAGGCCATCCGCTGAAGCGTTTCTTCTGCGCCGCGCCCGTTGAAGTGCCTACGCATATCACCGGCTGATTGGTGTGGCCACTAGCCAGCGCAGTCGCCCAGTGCCGGCCGGCGAGTTGACGTTCCGGCTCGGACGCGTCTGACACGAGAACACCGGCCAACGGCAGCGTGTACGAGAATATCGGCGAACGCCGCGGCGCTCGCACTGGCCGACTTCGCTGGCCAGTGGCACACGGCCCACGCCTCGACAACCGTTGACCGGTTTGGCAATTGTTCGTTCGTGTGGCACTGGCTCGTTGGCGGCCGACCCGGTGCCACACGAAGATATGCTCGTGTCGAAATACTTCCAATAGACTGTTAACCGTGACGCCGCCGGGTCGGCTGCGCCGCGGTGGCGGCCAAATGGCCTTTCCGGGTCGGCTTATAACCGTGTTCCAGCGCAAACCACTCGGCGAAGCGCTCGCGATCGACCGCGCGAGAGTTGCGATCGTCGAGCAGATGACCAAGTTCGTGAATCAGGATGTTGTTGAGATAGAAATCCTTGATTGCCCGCTCCGTCCAAACCAGTTTCCAGACGTCGGGTTCATCGTGAACCCAGCGACCGCCGAACATCCGCACTTCATTCACTTGGTTGGGCTTCGGTGGCGCCGAGTACGATTCTTGCAAACTGACTTCGATCGGGTAGAGATAAAGCGCCGAGCCCCATTGCATGCCATAGCAAGGAAAGCTCTGCTTCTTTCGCGTCATTTGGCTCAACTGCACGATCTCGAGCGGCTTGAGAAAGTGCTCGGGCAGATCGGCGAGCCGGGCATGCACCTCGTCCGGCGTTACGACATGGCGGAACCCGACGCCGGGCCGCTGCACGATAATGCGAAACTGCCGCCCATCCTCCCTCGGCTCGTGCCAATTTTCCGGCGGCACAAACGGCAGTCGTTGGGCGCGCTGTGCGGTTCGCGCGCGGCTGCTCAATGGAACGCCCCGCCGGGCTTGTTTCGCACGAGCCATGGCATTGAGATGAGCCAAACGCTTCGGGCTACGGCCACTCGCATTAGACTGGAAAGGATGGAGCATATAGGAAACCCGTCGTCTTCGCTGTTGCTGCAAGATACGGCCGACTTCCATGCTCCACGCCGTAGCACCGCAGTCCCGCGGATGATCGTTTTGATGACCGTTCTGCGAGGGCTCGCAAACCGTCGCAGGAACCACCTCTATACCATCGTAGATAAGCGGCCGAATGAAATACAAGTGAACACATTAAGTCATGTCATGTTAATGACTTAAGTGCATTGAAAATTGCCCCGTTTGCTTGTCCATGGGGTATTGACAACGGCCTTCCGGCCGGCATGGAAATTGGCCTCTCGCAGCCGATATCTCGCGGCATGCGCCGTCCATTCAGAGCGCGCAGGAAATTGCGCGACAAAGCCCGATTGAAGCGTGTGCGATTCCAAACGCGAGCGGACGGTCGAAGAGCGATTACAACCAGCGATCGTCGGAAAAAAAATCGCGAGACGAGGAATCGCTATCGAACCGCAACGAGACCAAGCCCGAAGAAGCCGGTTCAAAGAGCGAAAGGCCGCGAGAGGGCTTCGGAGATGGCGGCGGAACTGGAGTGCCCGACTCACGCAAACTCAAGATCAGC
Organism: Pirellulales bacterium; assembly: GCA_036267355.1. NCBI lineage: Bacteria > Pseudomonadati > Planctomycetota > Planctomycetia > Pirellulales > Pirellulales bacterium. Next base: position 5,693 of record DATAWG010000022.1, read on the forward strand.
CAGATCAACAGCATTATCAGTGCCAAGCCAAACATGCCCGCGACACCCCACGGCCAAAGCCATTTTGGCAGCGGCGTGGAATTCGTCTTTTTTCGACGATCAATCAAATCGCGCGAGCTGATCGGGCTCGGCTCGGCTTTGCGAACCGTGGCCGTCGAATTCCGGGTGCCGGCCAAAGCGCTCTCGGGTTCTTCGGTCTTGGCGGACGAAAGCGATTGGGCTCGCGGCAAACCGCGCGGCGGCGTCAGACTACGATCGCTGTCGCTCGTGCGGCGTGGCCCGCGGCGAACGGCCGAATCGCCATTTGGCAGAGCGGGCATGGCGCCCCGGCTATCCGACACCTTCGGCTCTCCCGGCCGCGCCTCGGCGCGCCCGGGATTGAAATCGGGTTGTGGCCGCGATGCCGGTCCGCCTTTGATCGTCTCGCGATCGAAATCGGCCAAGGTGTCCTCGATGCTGGTCGGTCGCTCGCGGCGTGGTGGCCGTTGCAAGGTGGCAACATCGCGACGCCGTGGTGGCAATTGGTTTCGCCGCGGTTCTGCGGAATTGCCTCCGGGGCCCGAATTGCGAGCCGCCAGCCAAGCCGACAGCGATGACGCCACTTCGTCGGCCGTCTGACAGCGTGCCTCGGGCGTTTTGGCCATCATCCGCAGACACAAATCCACCAATGCCTGCGGGGCATCGGGCCGATCTTCGTAGACGCTGGCCGGCGCCTTGTGCTGGTGCATGTAAATCCGCTGCGGGAGCGTGCCGGTGGGAAACGGCGGATGGCCGGTCAGCAGGAAATAGAGCGTACAGCCTAGGCTATAGATATCCGCCCGAGAATCGACGCCATGGCTGTCGACCGCTTGCTCGGGAGCCAGATAGTCGGCGGTGCCGAGCACATTTTCATCGTGCGCGATGGTCAGCGACGGCGTTTTCTGATCGATAAACCGTGCCAAGCCGAGATCGAGCAATTTTACGACGCCGCGCCCGTCGACCAGAAGATTCGCCGGTTTGATGTCGCGATGAATCAGGCCCTTGAAATGCGCGTACGCCAAGCCTTCCGCCGATTGGCGAATGTAGTTGGCGGCCGTTTCGAAATCGACCGCCCCCGACTCCTTGACGATATGCTGCAAATCGCGCCCCTCGACATATTCCATCACGATGTAGTGGGTGCCGTCGTGCTCGCCGATATCGAAGGTTTGCACGATGTTCGGATGGTTCAACTGGGCGGCGGCCCGGGCTTCCTGAATAAAGCGGGCGAGATATGACGAGTCGTCGACTCGAGCGGCCGGCAACACTTTCACCGCACGCGGGCAGTGCATGATCGTGTGCTCGGCCAGGTAGACGCTACTCATGCCGCCGGTGCCCAAATGCCCTTGCAGCTTATATTGGCCGAGAAAGAAGTTCTTGTATTTCCCCTTCAGGAGACTGTCGCATTGCCAGCGCGTGAGCAACTTGGCTTCAATCAGCCGTTCGGCCATTCGCTCCGCATCGTCCCATGCAGCGGGGTTGGATTGCTTGAGGGCATCGAGCGTTTGCTTCAACTGGTCTTTCTCGACCAAGCCGCTGCGATCGACGACCACGAGAAACTTTTCGATCGAGATCTTCCCCTTAAGCAGGGTGTCGCACTGCCCACGGCTGACGACCTCCAATCGAATCAGCCGGTCGGCCAATTGCTCCGCGCTTTCGAACGCGGCGGGATCAGATTTCTTGATCGACTTGACGGCCTCAGCCAGTTGGTCTTTTTCGACCAGCCCGCTGCGCTCGATAGTTTCAAGAAATTTTTCGGCCGTAATGGACATGCCGACTCCGGCGCCGGACTGGCGCCTTAGACAAAAGGGCGTGCCTCGCCTCTACCGCCTGTGCAACCCTCGATGGATTGATCCCCGCGAAACCTTCACCCTTGACAATACCACCGCTCGGTGAAACATACCACTATTGACCATCCGCCGTAAAGCAGTTTGCTGGAATTGCTAGCTATTTTTTGATCGCGAATGGCGAGGCATACGGGCAGCTTTCTCGGCCGTCTTCAGCGCTGCGATCACCCGAGCAAAAACCGCCCCCCGCAGGGGGCATCATCGCAGTCGGGTTTTCCCATCCAGCGAAATCATATGACCGAACCGGAAATTATTCTCTACACACGTCTCGGCTGCCACCTCTGCGACGACGCGAAATCCATGTTGGAAAGCCACCGCTTGGCGGTGAAGTGCGTCGACATCGACACCGACCCCGCTCTGGTCGAGCGCTTCGGGCTGTGCGTTCCCGTGGTTTTCATTGATGGCCGGGAACGATTTCGCGGCCGGATCGATCCCGTCTTACTGCGGCGGCTGTTGAAGCGGCACTGAACAACGTTGTTGAAATAGGGCCCCGGTTCGCGCACTCCGGTCCCGCTTCCGACCGTCGGACAACTCGCCGCCGGTGCAATCCTTTCAATCCGAAGCAGTCTCGGCAAGATTCAGCCCGAATTGCTTGCCTCCGCGGATTCGACGGGCTACTTCTATTGATGGGGCTTCTTTCGCCTCGACAAACCGCAAAGTTCTTTTGCGGACCGATGCGGTTCCATCTTCTTGGACAAGCGATCTCACAGCAGCGGCGGAGTCAAGCGGTGTCTTTTCAACCATATTTAAACCGATGGTCTCACGGTGCGCCTCGCGCGGATGTCTCGATTTATAGCCTGATGCATAAGATCCTCGAAGCCGAGCGGGCGCGAGACATCGCAGAGCGTCGTGGCGGCCGCCGTCACCCTTATCGCTGCACGCAATGGGTCGCTGCCGTGGATGAACGCTCGGGCGGCGAATTGGAATTCCGGCCAGTTCAGTGCGTCGATCTTTCGGCGGCGGGGCTGTTATATTTGGCCGACGAACCGCCGGCGACAACCGAGCTTGTCGTGGCGCTTGGCAGCAAGCAGCCGATTCGGCTTCGAGCGCAGGTCCTTCGTGCCGACCGCATTGTCCAGCGGGGCCGGATCATGCACCGCGTCGCCTGTCGATTCACCGACCGCACGATCTAATCTCTGCCACAGCATAGTGCCGCGTGCGTCCTCTTAAGACGCCGGGGACTAGCACACCGCACCGTCGCGTGTAACATTAGTGGCACGCACGCCGGAACAGGGCTTCGCAGCGGGAACGCGCATGCACACGCTTGGCGTGCAGCGGCTTCCAGCCAGCAAGGCGTACAACTTACGTCAGCAATGGACGGGGCCCTTCGTGCTTCGCTCGCTTGCGTCTTGGACGGACTAGACAGCGCGGCCTGGCTCGGTTCGACCGGGCCGGTTGGCGGCAGCCAAAGCAACCTCGCCTTTGCAGAATCCAGACTTGATCCATCCGCCTATGAACACTTTTCGGAAGCTATTGGTTGCGAACCGCAGCGAAATCGCGATTCGCGTCTTCCGCGCCGCCCACGAACTAGGCATTCGGACCGTCGCCATCTATTCGCATGAGGATCGCTTCGCGCTCCATCGCTTCAAGGCCGATGAAGCGTATCAGGTCGGCAAGGTCGGCGAGCCGATTCGGGCGTATTTGGATATCCCCGGCGTCATCGCGGTGGCGAAGCTGCACGAGGTCGATGCCATCCATCCCGGCTACGGCTTCTTGGCCGAGAACCCGGCCCTGCGGCTGGCATGTGACGAAGCGGGCATCAAGTTGGTCGGGCCGCGGGCCGAATTGCTCGAGCAACTAGGCGATAAAACCGCCGCCCGGGCGATCGCCGACATGGCGAAAGTGCCGATCCTTGCGGGCACGAAAGCCGTCCGGAATCTGGCCGAGGCGCGCCGCCTCGCCGCGGGCCTCGGTTATCCGATCATGCTCAAAGCCTCGCATGGCGGCGGCGGTCGGGGGATGCGCGTCGTGTTGAGCGAAGACGAGCTGGCCCCCAATCTCGAACAAGCGCAGCGCGAATCGCTCAACGCCTTCGGCAGTTCGGATGTGTTTCTCGAAAAATATATCCGCCGCGCTCGCCATATCGAAGTGCAACTGCTGGGAGACGAGCACGGCAATCTCGTGCATCTCTACGAACGCGATTGCTCGCTCCAGCGGCGGAATCAAAAGGTCGTCGAAATTGCGCCGGCCCCAAATCTCGAACCCGACCTGCGACGCCGGCTCTGCGAAGCTGCCCTGGCGATCGGCCGGGCCGTTCGCTACGAAAACGCCGGCACCGTCGAATTCTTGCTCGACGTCGAAAGCGGCCAGTTCTATTTCATCGAAGTCAATCCGCGCATCCAAGTCGAGCACACTGTCACGGAAGAAGTGACCGGCATCGATATCGTGCGCAGCCAAATTTTCGTCGCTGCCGGCTATCGGCTTGATTCGCCGGAAGTCGGCATCAAGAACCAAGATTCGATCCACACGACCGGCTTCGCCTTCCAATGCCGGGTGACGACCGAGGATCCGGAAAACCGCTTCGTGCCCGACTACGGGCGAATCATGGCCTACCGCTCGGCGAGCGGACTGGGAATTCGCTTGGATGCTGGAACGGCATTTTCCGGCGCGGTGGTGACGCCGTATTACGATTCGCTATTGGTGAAAGTGTCGGCTCGCGGGACCCGGCTCGCAGAAGCATCGCGGCGGATGGAGCGGTGCTTGCAAGAGTTTCGCGTGCGCGGCGTGAAGACAAACATCCCATTTCTGATCAACCTGATCACGCATCCGAGTTTTCTCGCCGGCAAATGCACGACGCGGTTCATCGACGAGACGCCCGAGTTGTTCCAGTTCATCGTCCGCCGCGATCGGGCGACAAAGCTGTTGCAATACCTCGGGGAAGTGTTGGTGAACGGCAATGCACTGGTCAAAGACCGCCCGCGCAGCACGCGCCGCGAGCCGGCCCCCATTCCGCCATGCAATCTGAAGCAAACGGCGCCGGACGGCACACGGCAGCGGTTGCAAAAACTCGGGCCGGAGAAATTCGCGGCTTGGGTATTGAAGCAGAAGCCGCTGCTGATGACCGACACCACGTTTCGCGACGCGCATCAATCGCTGCTGGCGACGCGCATGCGCACGTTCGACATGCTCGAAATCGCGGAAACCTACGCTCGGCTCGCGCCGCAAATGTTTTCGATCGAAATGTGGGGCGGAGCGACGTTCGACACGGCCATGCGGTTTCTCAAAGAATCCCCCTGGCAGCGCTTGGCCGACCTGCGCACGCGAATCCCCAATGTCTTGTTCCAAATGCTTTTGCGGGCCTCGAACGCCGTCGGCTATACGAACTATCCCGACAATGTGGTGGCGGCATTCGTTCACGAGTCGGCCCAGGCCGGCATCGATCTGTTCCGCATTTTCGATCCGCTGAACTGGACCGACAACATGCGCGTGGCCATGGATGCCGTGCAAAAATCGGGCATGCTCTGCGAGGCGGCGATCTGCTACACCGGCGACATTCTCGACGCCGGCCGGCCGAAATACGATCTGAAATACTATGTCGAGTTGGCCAAGCAGCTCGAACGCATGGGCGCGCATATCCTGGCGATCAAGGATATGGCCGGTTTGTGCAAGCCCTTTGCGGCTCGCGAACTCGTCAAAACGTTGAAGCAGGAAATCGGCATCCCGATCCATTTTCACACGCACGACACCAGCGGCATCTCCGCCGCGAGCGTGTTGAAAGCGGCGGAAGTCGGGCTCGATATCGCCGACGGCGCGAGCGCTCCGATGTCGGGCCTCACCTCGCAGCCGAACTTGAACGCCATCGTCGATTCGCTGCGCTTCACCCCGCGCGAAACCGAGCTCGACCCGGCCGCGCTTCGCGAACTGGCTCATTATTGGCAAGCCGTTCGCGAGTTTTACACGCCCTTCGAAAGCGACATGAAAGCGCCCGATTCCGATCTCTATTTGCATGAAATGCCGGGCGGGCAATTCACCAACCTGCAAGAGCAAGCCCGGGCGTTGGGACTCATGGCCCGTTGGCCCGAAATCTGCCAGACTTATGCGGCCGTGAATCAGTTGCTCGGCGATATCGTCAAGGTAACGCCCACTTCGAAGGCGGTCGGCGATATGGCCCTGTTTCTGGTGACGAACAACCTGACTGCCGAAGACGTGCTCGATCCAGGCCGCGAGCTGGCCTATCCCGAATCGGTGATCGATTTGCTGGCCGGGCGGATGGGGCAGAACCCGGGCGGATTCCCGGTCGCGGTGAAGAAACGCGTGTTGCGTGATCAAAAGCCGGTTCGCGGCCGGCCCGGCGCCTCGCTGCCGCCCGCCGATTTCGCAGTCGCCGCTGAAAAGGTCAAGAAACTGGTGGATCGCGAGCCGAGCAGTCAGGAAGTGGTGTCGTACCTGCTGTATCCACGCGTGTTTCAAGACTTCGCAAGCCACGAGAAGACCTATTCCGACACGAGCATGCTCCCGACTCCGGCATTCCTTTATAGCCAGCAGCAGGGCGAGGAGCTTTCGGTCGACATCGAGCCGGGCAAAACGCTGATCGTCAAACTGCTCACGATCAGCGAACCGCACGCCGATGCCCGGCGCACCGTGTTTTTCGAACTAAACGGCCAGCCTCGTTCCGTAAGCGTCGGCGATCGAACACTGGAGACGACGGTGGTTCGCCGGCCGAAGGCCGATCCGGCCGACGCAAAACAGATCGCCGCCCCCATGCCGGGCTTGGTGGTCGGCGTGGCGGTGAAAATCGGCGACGCGGTTCGCCGCGGACAAAAACTGCTTACACTAGAAGCCATGAAAATGGAAACCACGCTCTACGCCGAAGCCGATGGCCGCGTGGCCGACCTGCTGGTGAAGCCGGGCACGCCCGTCGAAGCCGGCGAACTCGTCGCTCGGATGGAGTAGAGCCGCCGTCGAGCTGGCCGGCTAGCGGGCGACAGATTGCAAGCCCTTTGATAATCGCGTTCGCGAAATTTGATCGATCGATCGCAACTCACTTCAGGAGGAATTGACTTATGGCTAAAACGACTTGCCCAATCAACCGCGCTGAGTTCCACAAAGATGCCAAGCAGGTCGAGCTGACGATCAACGGCGTGCCGATGATCGCGGAAGTGCGCGAATTCTCGACCGGTTCGCTCGGCTGGTATTTGAACGGCAAGACGACCGTCAAGGTCGGCGAAAAAAATGTCACCGTTCAAATCGGCCTCAATATGACGATCGTCGGCTCGAAAGAACTGCCGAAGTAAATGACGAATGTCGAAGCATGAATGACGAAATAACGCGCGCAGCCGCAAGCGCACTTCCGACCCGCTCGATATTGCTGACCGCTTGCGGTTTCGCGCGTCTAACCCCTCACCCTCACCCTCGCCCTTGCTCTCGCCATGCACGCCATCGTTTTGCAACAGCCGCGGCAGTTTGAATCGGTCGAAATCGACGAGCCGCTCGCCCCGCAGCCGGGCGAGGTGCTGGTGCGCGTCCACCGCGTCGGTATTTGCGGCACCGATATCAGCGGCTATCTCGGCAAATTTCCATTTTATAGTTACCCGCGGATTCCCGGCCATGAATTGGGCGTCGAGGTGCTGGCCGTCGGCGCCGACGTGAGCAACGTCAAGCCGGGCGAGCGCTGCTCCGTCGAACCCTATATCAACTGCCAGACCTGCTATTCCTGCCGCCACGGCCGGCCGAATTGCTGCCAGAATCTGCGGGTGTTGGGCGTGCACACCGACGGCGGAATGCGGTCGCGGTTTATCGTACCCGCTCGCAAGCTTCACGCTTCCGCCAAGCTTTCGGTCGAACAATTGGCGCTGGTGGAAACGCTGGCGATCGGCTGCCATGCCGTCGATCGAGCCGCCCCCCGGGCCGACGAGCACGTGCTGGTGATCGGCGCCGGCCCGATCGGTTTGTCCGTGCTCGAATTCGTGCGGTTGACTGGTGCAAAAATCACCGTGCTCGACTTGAACGCCCAGCGGCTCGAGTTTTGCCGGCGGATGCTGGGCATCGCCAACACGCTGCAGTCGCAGGGCGACGGCTCGGAATTGGCCGAGTTGGAAAACATCGGCGGCGGCGTTTTGCCGACCGTCGTGATCGATGCGACCGGCAATGTGAACTCGATGAACCGTTCGTTTCATTATGTCGGCCATACCGGTCGGTTGGTGTTTGTCGGCATCATCACGAGCGACGTGACCTTTTCCGATCCGCTGTTCCACAGCCGTGAGCTGACGCTATTGGCGTCGCGAAATGCGCTGTCGGCCGATTTCCGCCGCATCATCGGTTTGATCGAAGATGGGCGGATCGACACGGCTCCCTGGATCACGCACCATGCCACCTTCGCCTCGCTAGCCGCCGATTTTCCATCCTTCACCAACCCCGAAACGGGCGTCGTCAAAGCCATGGTCACCGTCGATTGAGCATCGCAATCATTAAGCCGGCTTTCCAGCGTTCGTCATTCGTGCTTCGTCATTCTTTCGACATTCGGCATTCGTCATTTGGCCGCTATGATCCGCTCCTGCGTTACCGTTAGTTTGGTGTCCGAGGCCCGCGGCGGCCCGTTCGTCTTTTGGGACGACCTGCCGGCCGCATGCCGCAGCGCGAGCGAATTGGGGTTCGACGCAATTGAAATCTTTCCACCGGCGCCGGAGGCGGTTGAAGAGATTTCGGTTCGTCGCTTGCTCGACGAGAACGGCTTGAAGCTCGCCGCTGTCGGAACCGGGGCGGGTTGGGTGCGGCACAAATTGCATCTGTGCCTGCCTGAAGCCGACAAGCGTGTTGCCGCCCGCGACTTCATTCGCCGCACGATCGATGCCGCCGGGAAGCTGGGCGCATCGACAATCATCGGATCGATGCAGGGCCGATGGTCCGAGCTAGTTTCTCGCGAGGCAGCGCTCGGCTATCTTGCCGAATCGCTCGGTGAATTGGGAGAGCACGCGCGCAAACATGGCGTGCCCTTGTTCTACGAGCCGCTCAATCGCTACGAGACGAATCTGTGCAATTCGCTCGAATCCGGCGTCGAATTGCTCGAGTCGCTATCGACCGACAATGTTCGCTTGCTGGCCGACTTGTTCCACATGAACATCGAAGAGCCGAATATTGCCGTGGCAATCCGTACGGCGGGCCGACATATCGGGCATGTCCACTTTGTCGATTCCAATCGTCGACCCGCCGGTTCGGGCCATATCGATTATGCGCCTGTCGCGGCCGCCCTGCGCGAGATCGGCTACGACGGCTATGTGTCGGCCGAGGCGCTGCCGTATCCCGACAGCCAATCGGCCGCCCGCTTGACGATCCAAGCCTACCGAAAGTACTTTCCGAAAGCATGACCAAACGCGCGAAACCGCAAGCGAGCGTCCGTGCCGCCCGCGCCTCGAGCCTCGCTTGCGGTTTCGCGCGTTGCCTTACCGATGAGTCGGCCGTGCCGGTCGCCCGTCAAAGGACAACTCCACCGTGTTGAAATACAAACTGCTGCACGGGCCGATCACGGAAATTCTTGCCGGCGCCGGCCATCATGCCAAAGTGCTGATCGCCGACGGCAACTATCCATCTTCGACGGCCCGGGGAGCGGACGCGGAAGTGATCTCGCTCGCTCTTTCGCCGGGCTTGGTCAATTGCACGCAGGTGCTGGAGGCGCTGGTCTCGGCAGTGCCCATCGAAGCCGCCAACACGATGGCCTACGAAACCACCGGCCCATATGCCTTGCAAGTCGATCCACCGGTTTGGGCCGAATATCGCCGCGTGCTAGCCGAGGCGAAACTGAATTTGAAACTCGATCCGATCGAAAAATGGGCTTTTTACGAAGCCGTCCGCAGCGTCGATCACGTGTTAACCATCCAAACCGCCGATGAACAGCGATTCGCGAATCTGTTGCTGACGATCGGGGTAAGGATGTGAATTAGGGTGAGGGAATAGGGTTAGGGGTTAGGGACGAAGCAGATTGCGCCGCGCGCGAATTTGGCCAATCGTGTGGCACTGGCCAGCGCAGTCGGCCAGTGCCGGACGGCACAAGCGGGCTGAACTGCCGATGTTTGTGACGCGAGATCGAGCAAAAACAGGTTGCACCAAATGGAATATCGATCGCTGGGAAACACGGGGCTGAAGCTGCCGGTGATTGGGTTCGGGGCTTCGTCGCTGGGACAGGAATTCCGGCAGATCGATCTGCAGGAAGCGCTACGGGCCGTGCCCGAGGCGCTCGATTGCGGGATGAACTTCATCGACACTTCGCCTTTTTATGGACGAGGAATGTCGGAGGTGCTGCTGGGTTTTGCCCTGCAAGGCATTCCGCGCGATCGATACATCTTGGGGACCAAGCTCGGCCGATATGCCGGCGCTCATTTCGATTTCTCGGCCCGGCGTGTTGCCGAGAGCATCGACATCAGCTTGGAGCGGATGCGGGTCGAATACCTCGACATCTGCTTGTGCCACGATATCGAATTCGTCGACATGGCCCAAATCGTCGAAGAAACGCTGCCGGCCATGCGGCGGGCCCAGCAGGCCGGCAAGATCCGATTCATCGGCATCTCCGGCTACCCGATGAAGATCTTTCGCTACATTCTCGATCGCGCCCCGCTCAACGTCGTATTGTCGTACAACCACTACACACTGCAAAACACGATGTTCGGCGATCTGGCGCCGTATTTGAAATCGAAGGGCGTCGGAATCATGAACGCGGCCCCGTTCTCCGCCCGATTGCTCACCAACGAACCGCTTCCGCACTGGCATAAAGCCACCGACGCCGTCCGGGCTGCTTGCCGCCGGGCCGCAGAGCATTGCCGTAGCCGCGGCATCGACATCGCCCAATTGGCATTGCAATTCTCGATCAGCAATCCCGATCTTTCGACCTGCGTCACGGGCACGGCCAATCCGGCCCGCATCCGCCAATGGGCCGCTTGGGTGGAAAAGCCGATCGACAAACCGTTGCTTGCCGAAGTGCTGGAAATCCTCAAGCCGATCCACGATTGGCACTACATCGAAGGCCGGCGGGAAAACAACGATCCGTAGGTCAAAATGCGCGCATCTTGGCCCGACGCGGTAGCGAGGAAGACGCGGGCAAGCGGCCAGCCATTTTCGATTTGGCGCGAATCGGCAGTTATCCTCCGCCGGCTTCCTTGCCAATCGCTGGCGCCGGTTTGTATATTTCGCGATTTTCTTTTCCGTGAATCCGCGACCACCAGCGCGCGTCGTGAATCACAAGCAATTCGCCGGGCTCCCCGACCTGTTCGAAGTATTCCTCATACAGCCGGACCGCCGGCGGCATCGCCGCGTTGAGCGATGATGCGAGCGTGTCAAGTCGCACTTCGGCACCGTCAGGCAAGACGATTTTGGCCTCGAGCGTGTTGCCCGAGTAGAGGCAGTAGGCCAAATACGCATCGACCACACCGAAATAATATCCCACCGGCGAAATCAAAATTACGAGCGCCGCCGTCTTCGCCAGCCGCGACGATTCACGCCAATCCCGTAACGGCGATGTTCGCCAGGGCCAGATCAAAAGCAGGGCAGCGGCCGCGAGCACGATATTCCACGGCCAAACGCCTGCATTCCATCCCAATCGTAAGGCGAGCCAAAGCGCGATCGTCGAATGCATCGCGCAAGCCAGCGCCGCAGCGGCTTGCCGAGAACGCGGCACGATGGCCAGTAGCGCCAGGGCCACCTCGAGCCCGGCAGCGGCCGCGCCCAGCACGGCGAGCGATCGCGAGTCGGTCTTGCCCAACAATCCGGTGGCCAAATACGGCACGACCTTGTGGAAATAGCCGGGGCTGAGAAGTTTGTGCACGCCGGCGAAAAACCACATGGCGATCAAATGCGATCGGCCGACCAGCTTTGCACCCGGTGTTCCCAGGCTGGCCACCATCAGCAGGGCGAGCGAAATGCATTGCGGCTGCATGCGCGTCTGGTCGAGCAGCATCGCTGCCACCAACAGCCCAATATGCACGACAACGCCCCACCGCGCAAACAGCAATACCAACACCAGTGAGGCCCACAGCCATGGCAGCACGTTGAACTGCGGAAAGCCGTCCGTCGGCAATCCGAAAGCCGGCAACATCGGCGGCTGCGGCGGGTAATGCCGCACGATCCACAACGGCCACGTGATTCCGAGCGTCATGGCCTGTCCGGCCACGGCGAGCAAACGGAGCGCAAGCGACCGCCAATCGCGATTCCGCGCCGGCAGCGCCGGCGCTACTCGATCGCTCGTGCGTGCAGCGGCTCGGCCCGGCGATTTGATTTGCGATTTCATGACGACGGTGGATTTATCGGCCACTCGCAAAGGCCGCGCGACCGCGAATCTATTTGCTTTCGAGTGCCGCTTCCGCCGTCGTTCGCCGAGGCCAGAATTGCACGACATAGGCCACGGCAAACACCGCGCATAGCACCGCGACGATGCACGGGCCCGTCGAAAGATTCCCCGCCTCGAGGCTCAACACCAGTCCGCCCACGATGCCGGTCATTCCAATCAACCATGAAAAGAGTAGCACGCGCCCTAACCGTCGGGAAAGCAAATTGGCCGTCGCACCCGGAATCACTAATAGCGCTGTCACCAACACAATGCCCGCCAAGCGCACGGTGAGCACGATTGCGATCGAGAGCATGGCGAGCATGAGATAGTGAATGAAGCCGGTGCGCACGCCGAACACCTGGCTGACGGTCTCCTGGAAGGCGTAGAAAATGATTTCCTTGAACAGCGCCGCGAACACCAGCAGCATCGCCGCCGCAGCGATCGCCGCCAGCCAAACGTCGTAGGGCCCGACGTTGAACAGCGAACCGAACAGCAGTGATTCGATATTCGGCGCGGCTCGTGGGGGACCGAACCAGTTCACATACCACTCCGCGTGAGCGAAGCTGCGATGCAGATCGGTGAGCAGCACACCCCAGGCCATCGCCGCCACCAGCAAAATGCCGATCGCGCTATCCGCCTCGACATGCCGCCGCCGCGAGAGCGCGCCGATGGCGATGGCCGTGGCGAGGCAAAACGCCAGCACGATCAGATCGGCTTTCCAAGTACCACCGACGCCCGCGGTCGTCAGGCCGAGAAACAGGGCCGTGCCCATGCCGCCGAAACCAGCATGGGCAATCCCCTCGCCGATAAATGCCATTCGCTTCAGCACGACGATCACCGACAGCAGCGAACAAATCGTCCCCACCGCAATACCGGCGAATAAGGCGTTGCGGAAAATTCCGATCTCCCAAAGTTCGCGAAAGAGGTTCATGGAGCTGGCCGGCGCGTGAAATCATTGATGTGATGAATCAGGCATTGTAACAAAGATTTTCACGCGGAGCCGCGGAGGGAGCGGAGACGGACGGAGAGGAGATTTTGGGTCTGGCGTAGCCGCCATCGAGCGGCGCCTGCGGCTGTCGACGCGGCGCGCCAAATGAGATTTGCTCCCGGCTTGCATCCCCATTCCTCCTCGTCTCTGCCTCTCCGCGTCTCCGCGTGAGCTGCCCTCGTTGCTTCCATCGTTGCTTCCGTTGGCGCATCGACAAAACTAGCTGACCGCAGCAAAATTAGAACTTGAAGAGTTGTCCGCACCCTCACCCCCACCCTTGCCGCTTCATGGCCATCGTTGCTCTTCGCGAACTGTCTGTCGGATTTCATGGGCCGCTGCTATTGGATCGCGTCGATTGCCAGATCGAAGCGGGCCAAACAATCGGTCTCCTCGGCCGAAACGGCTCCGGCAAGACGACGCTGATGCGCGTGTTGCAAGGCGAGGTGCAGCCCGATTCGGGGCAAATCATTCGAGCCCCGGGTGTCACGATCTCGCTGTTGCCGCAGGATGTGCCGGGAAATATCTCTGGAACGATCGCCGAAGTCGTTGCCGGCGGTCTAAAGGGAGATATTAGGGCAGAGGCGGTGCATGAAGCGCACGAATCGGCTTGGCGCGGCGAGCAAAAGGTAAAAGAGATTCTCTCGCGGATGGATCTCGACGGGGCCGGGCGGTTCGAAACGCTTTCCTCTGGGATGAAGCGCCGCGTGCTCTTGGCCCGATCGCTGGTTCCGGCCCCCGATCTGCTGCTGCTCGACGAGCCGACGAACCATCTCGACATTCAAGCCATCACATGGCTCGAAGAGTTTCTCGCCCGTTGGCCCGGCACGCTGCTTTTCGTCACCCACGATCGGATGTTTCTCCGCAAATTGGCCACGCGGATTTTGGAAATCGATCGCGGCCGTCTGTTCGATTGGTCGTGCGACTACGACACGTTTCTCGAGCGCAAGGAACTCGCGCTGGCGGCCGAGGAAAAGCAAAATGCGCTGTTCGACAAACGGCTGGCCGAGGAAGAACGCTGGATTCGCACCGGCATCAAGGCCCGGCGCACGCGCAACGAGGGGCGAGTGCGGGCGCTCGAAGCAATGCGGCGTGCCCGGAGCAACCGGCGATCGGGCACCGGCAGCGTTCAAATGACGATCCACGAAGGCCAGCGAAGCGGAGTGCTCGTAGCCCAGGTCGAACATCTTTCGTTTGCCTTCGGCGCACGGAAAATCGTCGATGATTTTTCGACGATGATCATGCGGGGCGACAAGATCGGCATCATCGGCCCGAACGGCGTGGGGAAAACGACGTTGCTGAAAATCTTGCTTGGCCAATTGCCGCCGCAAGAGGGAAAGGTGCGACTCGGATCGAATTTGCAAATCGCCTATTTCGATCAGCGCCGCGAGCAATTGGACGACGAACGCAGCGTGGCAGAGAATGTCGGCGATGGCTACGACACGGTTCCGGGTGGAGGCGCGCCGCGGCACATCATCGGCTATCTACAAGACTTCTTGTTCAGCCCCGAACGAGCGCGAACGCCGGTGCGATTTCTCTCCGGCGGCGAGAGAAACCGGGTGCTGCTGGCCCGGCTCTTCGCCAAGCCGGCCAACGTGATCGTGCTCGACGAACCCACGAACGATCTCGACACCGAAACACTCGAATTGCTCGAAGAACGGCTCGTGCAATTCGAGGGGACCGTGCTGTTGGTGAGCCACGATCGGGAGTTTCTCAACAACATCGTCACGAGCACGATCGTGTTCGAAGACGGCAATGCCCGCGAATACGTCGGCGGCTACGACGATTGGCTGCGGCAGCGAAAGAGCGAAGATTCCGAGAAGGAGGCCGCGAAACGCGACAAACCCTCGGCAACTCGATCCGCCGAGAAGTCATCCTCCTTGGCCACCAGCAAACGCCGCCTGAGCTACAAGGAACAACAAGAGCACCAAGCGTTGCCGGCCCGGATCGAGCAGCTCGAGGCCGAGATCGCCGCGCTGCACGATGTGATGGCCAAGCCCGAGTTCTACCGCCAGCCGGGAGGGGCAATTGTAAGTGAGCAATCGCGGTTGTCCGAGTTGGAATCACGGCTCACCGCGGCGTATTCCCGGTGGGAAGAACTGGAGCAGCGCAGCGCGTAACGGCAAACGATAGCGGAGGAGGTGCGCCACCGGCAAGCGCAGTCGTCGGGCGTGTGCCACTGGCAAGCGCAAGTCTGCCAGTGCGCCGGCCGATCGACTTTCACTCCGATGGCGAAGGCCAACTTGCGGTTCACACTGGCAGACTGCGCTTGGCAGTGGCACATCCAGTGGCACACCTCGCGTGCCGAAGCGAGATTCGCTCTACGGCGATTTATAGTCGCGCCAGATCCAGCGCATGGCATCCGGAAAGATCGCGCCGGCTTGTTTGCCATCGTGCGCCCCGGTGCCGAATTCGAAGCGATAATCGTAGCCGGCGAACTTCAGTGCAGCGGCCATTTCTTGGTTGGCCAGCGGCCAGTTGCCGAATTGATTGTCCAAATCGTGCGAGCCGTCTTGCAAGAAAACCCGGATCGGCTTGGCGTTCTTCTTCGAAGCGCGAATTTGCGGCGGATAAACATAGCCGCCGCGGATGTTCGTGAAGCTGCCGATGAAGCTGACGACTTTCGAAAACGCATCCGGCCGCTGCCATGCGACCGTGAACGAACAGATTCCACCCGAGCTGGAGCCGCAAATGCCCCGCCCGGCCGCTTGATCGGTCAGCTTGTATTGCTTGCCCACCTCGGGCAACATTTCTTCCAGCAGAAATCGGGCATATTGATTGCTCACCGTGTCGTATTCGACGCTGCGGTCGTCGGCCTTCCAACCGTCCGCCGGCAGTTTGTCGCCATGCATGCCAGGATTGATGAACAGCCCAATTGTCACCGGCATCTGCCTCTTGTCGATCAGATTGTCGAACACGATCGGAGCGCGGAAATCGCCGTGCTCGTTGACATAAGCATGCCCGTCTTGAAACACCATGAGGCAAGCCGGATGAGCCGGGTCATATTGCTTCGGCACATAAACCCAATATTCACGAATCGTGTCCGGATAGATTTTGCTTTTCCACTCATGGTGTTCGACCGTCCCCTTGGGCACGCCGTCGTGCCGTTCTGAATCGGGACCGTGCTTGTATTCATCCGCGCGGGCGATTCCCGGCAGGCACGGCACGGCGAGTGATACGGCCAGGGCGCAAATCGTGAGACGGCGGGCGAGCATGGAAAAACCTCGGCGGGGCGATCGGTGGTAGGGAAGAACGGGCGGGATGGACCGGCGGCGCGATAGGCTGAACCCTTGAGTTCGGTAGAGTCGACAAATGCCATCGTCCTCAAAGTCGCTATATACCTCGCAGACAGCAGTGCCACTGTCAAGCAACGCGCAATTCGCCCACGCAATTTTCCAAGCTCAATGGCCGGCTCGACAGGGGGGGGCCGCGACAGTTCGTCTAACGAAAGCCTCCGACCTACTAGCGGTTTGCTTAAGACGGCGGATCGGTTCAGTGGGGCGCAATATCCGGGCAACCCGGACGAAGCTAATCGTTGCTGCGCGGCCTTGCCGATTTTTGGACGTGTCGGGCTTATGCTTCCCCCGAGCTGACGTGACGGAAACCAGGCATGGCCGTCCGTGGCTTACGGCAAACGCGCAACGAAGTCGCGGTTGGATCGGCCCCATAGCGGTTTGTATCGGTTATAGGGGCGTGGTAAGCTATTCGGTCGGAAAATCGCGGGGGGATTGTACGCTTCCGGCTGCGAACTGCCACGGACGGTGCAGAGTGTACCGCCCGTCTCACATTCATCGCGCGCCCCTAACCCCGGGTCAAAAAAAGTGCATATCGACCAACTGCCCGGCTCGTTTTTCGGGCCCTCCAATTTGGTGGACTTGCTGCGGCATCGTGCCGCCCATCAGGCTCACGATCGGGCGTTTAGCTATCTGGTCGACGGCGAATCGGATGAAATCCGCTGGACCTATTCCGAGCTGGATCGGCGTGCGCGGGCCATCGGCACGTGGCTGCAAAGCCAGAAGATGGAGGGGCATCGAGCCCTGTTGCTCTATCCGGCTGGGCTGGAATTCATCTCGGCATTTTTCGGCTGTTTGTATGCGGGCGTGGTGGCTGTGCCGGCCTATCCGCCGCGGCGGAATCGCTCGCTCGCTCGCATTCAGGCGATCTGCGACGACGCCGAGGCCAAGATCGCGCTGACATGCCAAGATGTTTTGGAAAGAGTGCAAGACGTGCTCGACCAGACGCCGAGTCTGAAAAGCGTCACTTGGAAGGCGACCGATCAACTCGAGCCGGGCATCGAACGCGGCTGGCAACCGCCCGACGTGCATGGCGACACGCTGGCCTTCCTCCAATACACCTCCGGCTCGACCGGCACGCCCAAGGGCGTCATGCTCTCGCATGCCAACCTGATGCACAACTCGGCGCTGATTTCCTACGCGTTCGAGCATACACGGTCGGGGCATAGCGTGTTCTGGTTGCCGAGCTACCACGATATGGGTCTCATTGGCGGCATCTTGCAGCCACTCTACATCGGCCAGTGGAATGTGCTCATGTCGCCCGTGTCGTTCTTGCAAAAGCCGCTACGGTGGCTGCAAGCGATTTCGAAATACCGGGCCACGATCAGCGGCGGGCCGAATTTCGCTTACGACTTGTGTGTCCGCAAGATTTCCCCCGAGCAGCGCAAGAGCCTCGACCTGAGCAGTTGGAACCTCGCATTCAACGGAGCCGAGCCGGTCCGGGAAGAAACGATCGAAAGCTTTGTCGACGCGTTTGGGCCGTGCGGATTCCGCCGTGAAGCGTTTTATCCCTGCTACGGCATGGCCGAGGCGACGCTGATCGTGAGCGGCGGTTTCAAGACCGCTCCGCCAGTGATTCGCAGTTTCGACACCCAGGCATTGGAATCGAACCACGTTGTCGATGCGCTCGACGAGGAAGAAGGGGCGCGAGCGCTGGTCGGCTGCGGCGGCACGCTCTTAGACCAGGAAATTCTGATCGTCAATTCCGACACGATGACGCGCTGCGCCGCCGACGAAGTGGGCGAGATTTGGGTCGCCGGACCAAGCGTCGCTCAAGGTTATTGGAGACGTCCGGAAGAAACCGAGCACACCTTTCGCGCCCATCTGGCCGACGGCAGCGGTCCGTATCTGCGAACCGGCGACCTCGGCTTCATGCAAGACGGCGAGTTGTTCGTCACCGGGCGGATGAAAGACCTGATCATCATCCGCGGGCTGAATCATTATCCGCAAGACATCGAATTCACCGTCGAGCAAAGCCACGCCTTTGTCCGCTGCGGGGCCGGCGCCGTGCTGACCGTCGAGATTGCCGGCCGCGAGCGGCTCGTGGTGGTCTACGAAGTCGAGCGCGGCCGGCATCGCGATGTCGAAAACTTCGGCGAGGTGTTCGATGCGGTGCGGCGGCATGTCGCGGCCGAACACGAGCTGGCCGTCGAAGCAATCGTGCTGCTGAAGGCCGGCAGCATCCCCAAAACCTCGAGCGGCAAAATCCAACGTCATGCCTGCCGCGAAGGATTTCTCCACGGCACGCTCGATGTGCTCGAGCAATGGCGCGCCTGGGATTCCACCACCGGCAAGCAAAGAAAGAACGCCGCCGCTCGCCGAGGGGCGCAAACGCCGCGCCGCGCTGGAATCGCCCCGGGCACGCTCCGCGGCGAAACGACCAACGGCCATCGAGCCATACCTCCCACGCCGCCGGCCAACCGCGGCATCGGTGGCGACATCTCTCAAGACACCGCAGCCGAAGGCGAATCCATATCCGAAGCGACGGTGCAAATCGTTCTGGACCACGTCCGGCAAATCGCCAAGGAACGCGCGGGCGAACTGACGCTCGATACGAATATTCTCGATCTCGGCCTCGATTCGCTCGAACGGATGGAGATCGTCGCGGCGTTGGAAGAGACCTTTGGCGGCCGGTTTCCCGAGTCGGTGCTGCCGCTAATGGAAACGTGCCGCGAGGTCGTCGAAGCCGTCGAGGCTTATCTCGGCAAGACGCCGCGGCAACGGTCCGCGGGATCGGCCACGGAAGAGATTCCGCCGGACCATTATCGCGTCGAATTGTTTCCCGAGTATCAGGCGCTGAAACAGAACATGCGCTCGGTGCAAGACACCGGTCTGGCGAACCCCTATTTCCGCGCCCATCAACGAGTCACGAACGACACCACCGAAATCGACGGCCGCACGCTCATCAATTTCTCGAGCTACAACTATCTCGGCATGTCGGGCGATCCCACCGTGGCTCGGGCTGCCAAAGCTGCGATCGATCGCTACGGCACGAGTGTTTCCGCCAGCCGGCTTGTATCGGGCGAAAAACCGCTCCATCGCGAACTCGAACGAGCGATCGCCGGCTTCATCGGCACGCAGGATGCCATCGTCTATGTCGGCGGCCACTCGACGAATGAATCCACCATCGGCCATCTGCTCGGCTCAGGCGATTTGATCCTCCACGACGCATTGGCCCACAACAGCATCGTGCAAGGCTCGATTTTGAGCGGCGCTCGCCGCCGGCCGTTTCCGCACAACGACTGGCAAGCCCTCGATCAATTGCTGGAGCAAATCCGCGGCGAATATCGCCGTGTGCTCGTGGCCATCGAAGGCGTTTACAGCATGGATGGCGACTATCCCGACCTGCCGCGATTCATCGAAGTGAAATCGCGTCATAAGGCCATGCTGTTGGTCGACGAGGCGCATTCGGCTGGTGTGCTCGGGCCACATGGCCGCGGAATCGGCGAGCACTTCGAAGTCGATTCCGCGTCGGTCGATCTGTGGATGGGAACGCTCAGCAAATCGTTTGGGGCCTGTGGCGGCTACATCGCCGGCAACAAGGCGCTGGTCGAGTATTTGAAATATACCGCGCCGGGATTCGTCTACAGCGTCGGCATCTCGCCGCCGAATGCCGCCGCGGCCCTCGCCTCTCTGCGGCTGTTGGAAGAAGAACCGGAGCGCGTGGCCAAGCTGGCCGACAACGCCCGGCTGTTTCTCTCGCTGGCGAAGTCGCGCGGCCTGAACACCGGCATGAGCCATGGCTCGGCCGTGGTGCCGGTGATCCTCGGCAACTCGCTGCACAGCCTGCAACTTTCGCAGGCCCTGTTCGCGCGGGGGATCAACGTTCAACCGATCTTGCATCCGGCTGTGGAAGAGAGCGCCGCTCGGCTGCGGTTCTTCATCTCCTCATCGCACTCCGAAGACCAAATCCGCGAAACCGTCGCCGCCGTTGCCGAGGAACTCGCCAAGATCGACCCGGCCCATCTCGGCCATCCCGCCGCCGGCACAAACGGCCGCGCGGGCTCCGATTCCAACGGGTTGCCCAGCCATGGCAGGTCGAATGGATCGAGCACTGGCAGCGGTAGTCCGGATAAGCATGCCCAATAGGCGGTAGATCGTTGCCGCTCATGCGAGTGAATCTTTTCCGACGATCATTGCTCATCCTCTGCCTGACAGTTTTTGTGGGGGCAGATTCTTCTTGCCGAGCATTCGCCGCGCCGGCGGGCGAAACATCCGGCGGATGGGCGAAGTATCACGACAATCCTGTGCTCGGCGGCCAATACGGCGTTTGCTTCGATGTGTCGGTTCTTCGCGAAGATCCCACGCCCTCGTCGTCTTCTCTCGCCCCTCGCCCCTCGTCCCTCGCCCCTTCCTACCGCATGTGGCTCTCCTGGCGGCCGAAGCAGAGCATCGCCATCGTCGAGAGCAAAGATAGTTTTCACTGGGATGGGCCGCCGCGAACCGTTCTTCCTCCGCGGAAGGAAACCGGCTGGGAAGTTGAAGTGAATCGGCCCGTCGTGATCCGCCGCGACGATGGCTACCACATGTGGTACACCGGCCAGGCCGGCGGGCATTCCGCAATTGGCTACGCCACCAGCCGCGACGGCACCCTTTGGCGGCGAATGTCGGATCGGCCGGTGCTATCCGCCGATCAACCGTGGGAGAAAGTGGCGGTGATGTGTCCCGATGTGATCTGGGACGCGCAGGCCAAGCTGCTTCGCATGTGGTATTCCGGCGGCGAGCAATACGAGCCCGACGCAATCGGCTACGCCACCAGCCCCGACGGCCTGAACTGGACCAAGAACAAGTCGAATCCGATTTTTCGGCCCGATCCGCGCGCCGCTTGGGAGCACCACAAAGTCACGGCGGTTCACGTGGTTCGCCGCGGCGACGAGTATCTGATGTTTTACATCGGCTTCCGCGACACGGCCCACGCCCAGATCGGCGTCGCCCGATCGAAAGACGGAATCACGAATTGGCAGCGGAACCCGGCTAACCCGATCATCCGCGCCGCGGGGGGCGATTCCTGGGATGCCGACGCCTGTTACAAACCGTATGCCATCTTCGACGGCAAGCGCTGGCTTCTCTGGTACAACGGCCGCCGCGGCAGCATCGAACAAATCGGCGTGGCAACGCACGAAGGCGAAGACTTAGGCTTCGGCCAATGGCCGTGAAATAGCTTGGCCGCCTTCATTCGGCTTCACGAAAGTACCGGAATGGATAGCTCGGCGCTGTCGAAGCTCGAAACTGGTCAGCGCGCCAATCCTACCTTGGATACGCTGGTGCGTTACGCGGATGCGGTCGGTAAGCGCCTCGTCGTCTCACTCGCCGACGGGTGACCCGCCCCGAGTGCTCCGGGGGGCTGCTATTTCGGAAGTTGGCGCGCGTCCGGTGGTTGTTGGCAAATATCGAGTGCGACCCGTTGGTGAAATGCGGCGGAAGGCGGAGCAAACAGTGCCTCAGCGGCTGGAACCAGAGACAACACGAAAGCCGAGGTGAAACTGCGCCATGAAGCCATAACCACCTCCGTGTTGGAACACTCGCGGCCAGACGCATTTCGACACGCCGATTTTGTTGGCTCATGGTGGCAGCGTAATGCACTGCCGAGAAAACTTCAATTCTCCGACACGCGTGGCCGGTCCGCGACCGCAACGGGTGCGGCCGCAGCGGATGGTTCGCGCCAGAAGCTGATTACACGGGCGTCGGTGAGATGCGCGGCGGCGGGCCATTGGCCGCGTTTTTCGTAGCGAATTGAATTGCCATCGAGAATGCCGAGCCAGATTTCGCCTGATCGTGTCCAGCCGGCCAGGTTGTCGCGCGCGTCGCCGTTGAAACAGCCGGCATAAATTCCGCCTTCGAGGGCCGGATGGCTTGGAAGCAGGCGGGTGGTGAATTGCGGCGCAGCGGATATTACCGCGTCGAGCGTGGCGATTGCGAGGCGGCCCGATTTCTTGTCGAGCCCGACGATTCCCTGCCGAGCATCTTGGCCGAAGCGGCCGGTCGAAACGTACTGCCAATTGGCGTCGACGGTCCATTTCCCGGCCGCCCGGCAATTGAAGCGATGGCCATCGGATTGGCCGAGCATCCAATCGCCCGTTGCAGGATTCCATGCAGCGACGTCGGTTCGGCCTTTGCCGCTGAAATCGGCGGCTAAAATATGCTGCCAGGGGACGGATGGTTCGAATGTGCCCCAAACGCGAGTGCTGAATGTCTCGCCGTCGGATTGCGACACAAGCCACTGGCCCGACTTGGTGTCGAACCCGCCGATGTCGGCCCGGCCGTCGCCGTTGAAATCGGCGATGCGGATATTTCGCGGCGAAATGGGCGCTGTCCAGCGGCCCCAGGGGCGAAACTTAAAGCCCTGACCGTCCGACAAGCCGATCCACCACTGGCCGTCGGCGAAACGAACGGCCAGATCGTCGATGTCGTCGCCATTGAAATCGCCGGCGCCGAGATAGTCGATCGGTGCATTGGGCAAATCGATCGGGCAAGATCGAAACGCAATCGAATTTCCATTTGCCAGGCCTAGCCACCACGAGCCATCGGTGGCGCGAACGATCATGTCGGTCATTCCATCGCCGTTGAAGTCGCCGCTCGCCAAAAGCGACCACTCCCGCGGCGCCCAATAGCTGAGTTCGGCCGGCTCGAATTTGCGTCCGTCGTTGATCGCGATCTCCCAGGATTCCTTGCCGCCGTTGCAGGCGGCCAGATGCTCGATCGGCCGGGACAGCGGAGCGATCGGTTGCGGGCCGACGAAGAGCGATTTGCGCGCGTAGGCCTGCATAACTTGCCAATCGTCGCTGAACGAGCGCAGTACGGGCCAATTCGCCCAACGCATGACGCTGTTGTTCTCGCACGACCGTGGACTGCCGGGCGAGTTCTGGCCGTCGTAAAAAACCGTGCTCACCGGCAAGCGGCTCCAATGCTTCAGATCGACGCGCCGGCACGATTCGATCTTTGCATCACCGGTGAGAAACGCCGAGCAGCTATACGGTCGCGGATCGCCAAACCGTTCCCCTTGTTCACACGTGACGAAGAAAAATTGTTCGCGATTTTGTCGCAGCCGGTGCGCCGTTTCCAGCGCTCGTGGCCAGCACCAATCTTGCGGAAAATGGATATGCCGGCAGACAATTTCGCCAGGGTTCGAGCCGGCCGAAATCTTGAGCAAATAACCGGTCGGATCCGGCGATTCGCCAGGCAGCCGCTCGATGGAAAACACTTTGTCGCCGCGAAGCGTTTCCGGCGCGGGCACGCTCGTTCGGGCCACTTCTTGGATTGCCGCGATGAGGGTTCGCCGCTCATGAACGCTGACTTCGTACGACACAAGCATCGCAAGACCATAGATCGCCACGCACGCCGCCGCTCCGGCTGCGATAGGATTTTGTCGAATGGAGCGCCATGTTCCGGGATTTCGGCCGCCGTTTGCAGACTGCAAAAGCCCTTTCCAGGTCGCAGGCCGCAGGATTGCGGCGAGCGACCGGATGCCGATCGCTCCGAGGACGGCCATCGGCAGAATCAGAATGCCGCAGTGCTTTTGTTCCGGCAGCACGAGCAATAGGGCCACCGACTGCACCACCGATAGTCCGCCCAGAATGAAAGCCTGCGGCCGCGCTTGGCCGACGGTCGTAACGACCGCCAATCCGAGCAGAAAGAGCCACGGCAGCGCGCCGGAAATCGGATCGAGCACCGCTCGATAAACCCGTTCCATTCCGGGCAGGCGCCCTTGTCGCAATTGCTCGGCATTCTGTGTTTCGAACGCGCCGGGCACCATCAGTCCGGCGAGTGATTTCCAATAAACGCGCGGAAAGCTTTGGACCAGCCGGAAGGCGTTGTAACGCAGTTCTTGTAGAAAGATCGAACGGCAGATTTGACTGAACCCATGCCCTTTGTACGGCAGCGGCGCGGCGTCGGGATTTTGGGTGTGTTCGTATTCGCGGGTCAGGAATAGCGTCGCCCGATCGCAGCGCTGAATTTGAAAGCTGTTTTCAATTTCGAGCAGATTCGCACGGCTAAAATCGGCATAAACCGCGTTCTGAAAGCCGTTCTGCGAATCGAGCTCTCGCTCGCTGGAAAGGGCGAAAATCGCCGCGTGGCAACCGATGGCGGCCAGCCCGTAGACAGCCACGCTCGCTGCGATCAGCGTCCACGGCAATCGTCGGGCGAACGACAGCACCAACAGGGAGAACCCGATATAGAGCACCAACAGCAATACGTCGGGGCGCCATCCGATGCCGATCATCGCCACCACACCCAGCGCCGCGGAAGCGGCGATTCGGCGGGCCGTTGAGCGCACCGGATCGACGACGCAAAACAAGACGCAAAACCCGGCCGCCGCGAACCAAAGCGGGCTGGCATCGCGCAGCGACCATGTTTCCAAATAGCCGGTAAGCGGCGAGGCAAAATAAAGCACGCCCGCAATCAGCCCGATCCAATAGCTGCCGCCGATGCGGCGGGCGATCAAGAACACAAAGAAGCAACTCAGCGTGCTCATCGCCGCGGCGAAGAGAAAAACCGCCTGCCAGCGAATTCCAAACAATCGCCATAAGCCGGCGACCACATATTGATCGAGGATTCGCGAAGAAGCCCAATAGTTGTGCTCGCCGGCATCGGCGTCATAGTTGGCCGGGCCCGGGTTCGCCAGGAACGCTTGAAATTGTTCCGGCGTTACCCGATCCGATTCTTTCGCCAGAAACCGCTCGAGCGGTTTTCCTTCGGGCGTCGGCGGCACGGCCAGATTATGAAACCCGTTTCCCCCCAGGATTGACAGGCTATAGGCATAGGTCTGTTCGTAGTTGTGGCGATCCGCCAGCGGCATCGACTGCGCTCGATGCCATCGCTCCGAAAAATGGAGCCCGAGCAATGCGACGACGAGCGCCGCGCTGCCAAACGAGATGAGCCGCGACCGCCATTTCGCCTTTTCAGGACGTGCTGTTTCGGGTTGGAGTTTGGTGGGGCGGGAGGCAATCGGCGATTGTGCAATGTGCATCGGCGTTTGCACTCCCAAATGGCCGCCCGGCGAGCGTCAAGGCGCGGTTCGTCGGGCTAGGCGGCGTGGCGCCGCGTGGCCGGTTCGTGGTTCGTGCGCGATGGCGCCGCCGTTTTCGACGGCGTTTGTTCCCGATCCGCGGCGGCGTAGGAATATTCTTGCATGAATGCTCCCCAACGCCGGACGATTTCCTCGCGTTGCTCGGGCGATACCTTATATCGATTTGGCACGTAGTTCTTCTGCGAGGCGACATAGGCGTCGATCTTCGGGCGCGCGCGATCGAAATCGCCCAGGTTCAGTTGGTCGTAGATGGCGCGCATATTTTCAATCGGGTCGGCAACCAAGTCCTCGTACCGCACTTCGCACAGATGCCCGGGTGGAATCAAGTGCTTTTGTTCGCGATAGGCACGGTGCATGCGGAGAAAAACTCGATACACGTATTCGTCAAGGCCGTCGCAGCGGACCCGTTGCAAGCCGTGGGCTCGATAGACCGATTGCCAAGTCCACATCGTCGACGGAAACACCGCGAACGGATGGCGGACGATGTGTATGAATCGGGCATTGGGAAACAACTCGAGCAGCACGCGAATCCTGGCGGTGTGGGACGGCGATTTGAGCACGATCGGCTTGCCGCTGCGGAATGTCAGCGTTTGCATGAATCGGAACAAGCCAGCTTTCCAGCGGGCGACTTCGGTCGGCGCAACCCCGTCGAAATCGAGAAACGCTTCCCCTTGCGGCCGATTGGGAAACGCATCTCTCGCATACGGCGATCCGAGCCCCATGCTGCAAAGCGCAAATTCATCTTCGTGCGGAAAGTCGAAGCCGTCGCCCATCGCATCCATCGGCCGGCGCTTCGGATGCAGGAATTTCAGCCAGCGCCGCACGAACCCGGAGGTCACCAGCGTCGACTTCGGCGCAAAGCAGTCATAGGTCGTAGGAAATGCAAACCGCTCATCTTGCACAAGCAGCCGATGCAAAAGCGTCGTGCCACTGCGCCAATGGCCAATGATGAAAATCGGCGGCTCGTGGATTTCGGTCCGCGCGATTTTTCGGCCAAAGATCAGCGACTGGACCAGCGCCAGCATCGAATTGAGCACCGACAACGCAGTTATGCCCAGCGCCACCGGCCAGAATTTCAGATCGACCGCGAACCGATTGCGCGCCAGTAGCCGCATCCAGTTGCGAAATGTCATTCCGTGCCAGACTTTCGGTGCCCAATAGGGCTTGCGATTCGCTGTCGCATCGGACGAGCGAGAAGACAGTGGAGCCGTCGCGGATTGATCGTGTGCCATCCAGGATGCCGCTCAAGAGGTCCCGGTAGATGTTTCTGTTTCCTTGCCCGTCCCTGAGCCAGAACGATTCGTAACCGACGGCGAACTAGCTCTCATGTTCGAGCGGATCATGCCGCCGGACTTCCGTGGCTCGGAAAGGCAAGACTTCCATTTAAACCGCGCTCGTACAAACGAGTTTTGCTAGCAAGCAACCAAACTTGGCGACTTTTTGTGCGGGCGTCCGACCGACGACGAGGCGGGAGAATAGTTAAGGTCCGCAATTCAGTCAATCTCGATTATTCGGCGGTTAGCCGTGCCGAGGCCTCGATCTACGTGGCCCCCGTCCCGCGGCATAGGTTGTGTGGCACTGGCAGACTCGCGCTTGCCAGTGGCACACCGATCGGCAGGCGTTTCGCATCGCAAGAAAAATGGCCTTGTCGCTCGGGCCAGGTGCGACTATTCTCCCGCCCTCTTCAAATCTCTTTTCTTGAATCTCTTTTTTTGGGCCGTTTCGCGAGAACCTGCGTACCAATCTCCGAGGCCTGCGTTCCGCGCCGTCCAAACTCGAGGATCCATGATGGTCCGCTTCGCTTCGGCCCGCTGCAAACGAATTGCGGCTGTTTGTGCAATCGTCGCTGCCGCCACTCTGGGTGGCTGCAATTTGATTTCCGAATTTGCATACATCGTCCACGACGACAACACGCCGGCCGAATTTGCCGGACTGGCCGAGAAGCGCGTCGCGGTGGTTTGCCGGCCGACGTTTCAATTGCAATTTGCCGATGCGAGCGCCGCGCCTGATCTGGCCGCGCTCGTCGGCGAGTTGTTGGCCAAGAACGTGAAGAAATGCAAGATCGTTCCGCCGAGCGAAGTCGCGATGTGGGCCGATTCGAACAACTGGGACAACTTCATCGAAATCGGCCATGCCATGAAGGCCGACATGGTGGTGGGCATCGATCTCGAAGATTTCGGCTTGTACGAAGGACCCACGCTCTACCAAGGCCACGCCGTGCTGCATGTCTGGGTCTACGACATGCACAGTGGCACGCGCACGGCGGTCTTCAGCAAGAAGCTTCCGCAAACGTTGTATCCGCCGACCGCGGCCGTATCGGTTTCGGACAAGCCTGAAGACGCATTCCGCCGCGACTATTTGGGCGTGCTCTCGGACCACATCGCCCGGCTGTTCTATGAACACGAGCGCCTGATCGACTTTGCGACTGACGCCGATTCGCTGAAATAGAGCAGTTATCGAGGTCGGCCGCGTGCGCCCGCCGCCCGGCTTCCTTTCCGGGTGGATCGCTTTCCATCTCTACTCTGACATTTTTTGCGGGTAACCGCAGAGAATCATTGCGTTCCCTTGCCGGGGCCGGTAAACTATTCACAAGTTTGGTGAAACGCCGTCGGCCTGCTTACGCGCAGCGGTGAAATCGGCAAAGGGAAAGGGAGCGAGCCAATGCAAAAGACGTGGATGATGATTAAAAAGACAGCGCTCTTCTTAGCGAGCTTGGTGCTGCTGTTCTGCTTGGCCGTAAGTGTAGACGACTACGACTACAGCCGCAGCCCGGTCTAAAGCCTTCGTAACGGTGGTTGCGGTCGTCAAACTACCGGTGAGATCGATTTCTCACCCCCGATTCTGCTTGTCCCCCCATCGCCAGCCGGCCAGCGGGGCCCCGCGAAACGGGGACCATCCGTCCCATGTCTTGGCATCCCGCGCGCGTCAGGCAGAGCGGCGGATTTGCGTTTCATCGGGCTTCGCTGTGAAATCGGGCTTGGCTGTGAAATTGGGCTTCGCTGTGAAATCGGGCTTGGCCGCAAAATTCGGCTTCGCGGTGAATTGCAGAACTTCCCCAGATTGCAGCGTAAGAGCCGGCCGGTCATTCAGGTCGCGCAGCAAGAGATGCCGCACGTAAAGTTTCACGACGCACCACGACATATTCAGCGAATCGCGCACGAGGTTTACCTTCGACCCGGCGATCGCCTCCCATCGCACCGGCATTTCGTGGATCGTGTAGCCCAGCCGCATTGCGAGCGAGAGGATTTCGATATCGAAGGCGAAGCGCTCGATCCGCTGGCGTGAGAATAAATCCTGGGCCGCTTCGCGAGTAAACATCTTCGCTCCGCAAGCCGCGTCGTCGATCCCCGGGATCAATGCCGACGACAGCAGGTGATACATGCTGCCGATCAGCCGGCGATGTAGCCGCATCGAGACAATATTTTGCTGCCGGCCCCGCACGCGCGAACCGATCACCACATCGGCCGCGTGCTCGCGCATCCGTTCGGCCATTTTCGGAATCTCGCCGGGGGGCGTGGCGGCATCGGCATCGTAGAGCAGGCAGCATTCGCCTCGGGCGGCCAGCATGCCGGCGCGGGCGGCCGCGCCTTTGCCATGGTTTCTTTCGAAGCGAATCAGTTCCAAGGGAATCGCTCCGCGCCGCGAACCCACGACCGCGGCCGTGCCGTCCGCGCTGCCATCATCGACCACGATGATTTCTCGCAGCCGCACGCCGTCGCGTTTGAGTCCGCCGTGGAAATACGATTCCAACAGCGACAGTGTATGCGGAAGCCGCTGTTCTTCGTTGTAGGCCGGAATGATGATTGAGAGCTGCATTTTCCTTACCCCCCCGGGCAGTGAAATGATCTGCTGTAATCTTGCGAAAAGCTGGTCCCTCGCTAACGCTTCGGGCTAGTGTGCGGTGTCGGC
>DATAWG010000023.1 GCA_036267355.1 Pirellulales bacterium
CTCTCCGCATCACCCTCTCCCCTTGCGGGAGAGGGCAGGGTGAGGGGTAATAAAGCAGAAGCATTTTCCAACGCGCCCTATGTTCGCCCGCATCATCATCGCCGTTTGCCTCGCATGGCTTGCAGCCTGCTATTTCTCGTCGCCGGCCGCCGAGCCGCCGGCGAATGCGCCCGCTCCGCCTCCGGCCTCCGCGCCCTGGCAGATCACTGCCAAGCCCGCCGCCGCGTCGGTCCGCCAGGGGGGAGATGTCAAAATTGACCTCACGATCAAGAACATCTCCTCGGCAAACCAAACGATCGAAATGCCTCAAACCCTGTGGTACGCCCACAGCGACAATCCGTCGATCGAGTTTTTCTCGTGGCCGAAGCACGGCGGCCTCGGCCCCGTGATCGTCTTTAAATCGACAACGCTCAAGCCGGGCGAAACCCTCAGCCACGCCTGGACCGCCAAAATCCCCGCCACCGCAAAGCTCGGCCCCACAAAATTCCGCATCGGCATCTCGCTCCACCGCTCCCCATCGACGCTCGAATGGTCCGAACCGGCGGATATCGACATTACCGCAGACAAATGACCAGCGCGGTTGCCGGCGGCTTTGACTCGCGGCGTCAAGTATGCCGCCTCAAAGGAGCACCGCAGAAACTTGACCCTCGCTCGGCGGCGTAATTATACTGGAAGCGGTTCTGGCTCTTCGTTTTGTGCCGTTCTGGCGAGAAAGAGGCTCCGATGATGTGCTGTGTTCGATCGCTTCGGCCGCGTTTGGCGCTGCAAAGGATTGCCGCCATTGGTGTTTTGGCGATGTTGGCCGCCACTGTGAATTTCGTTGCCGATTTTGCCGCCGCCCAGCAGCCGTCGGCCCGCAAGGCGCCGCCGAGGGGGTTTCGCCGGCTCGGGCCGGGCGTCGAGACCACGATCCCGCGCCCCCTGGATCCGCACGATACGGTCACGCGGCACAACATGGTCGAACTGCTGGCGCCCGGCGTGGTGCCCGATCTCGATTGGACCCCCACCTACAGTTCGCCCACCAAGACGCTGAAGTCGCTGGCCACCGACCGAGCGTTCTATCGAACGGCGTGGTATCTGCAGTTCACCTTCAAACCGCTGCGGCTGATTCAGGTCGATGTTCCCGGCCCGAACGGGCAGCTCGAGCGGAAAGTGGTGTGGTACATGGTTTACCGGGTACAAAACCTCGGCGGGCAATTGAAGCCGGTTCCCAAAGAACCGCAAACGGCCGATGAATTGGCCGCCGCCCCGGATGTGCAATCGGTGGACGACATCGGGCCCCCCGGCATCGTCTTCATTCCCAAATTCTCGCTGGAAGCGACCATCGAAGGCCAACAGCAAGCCTACGCGGACCGCTTGATTCCCGTGGCCATCGACGCCATTCGCCGCCGCGAAGACCCGAACCGCAAGCTGCTCGATTCGGTGATGGTCAGCAGCCACCCGATTCCGCTCAGCACGCCGACCGGGGATCGCAGCGTGTGGGGCGTCGCGACTTGGACCGATATCGATCCGCGGATCGATTTCTTTTCGATTTATATCAATGGCCTCACGAACGCCTATCGCTGGACCGACCCGGCTCCGGAATCTCTGAAGCCGGGCGATCCGCCGGGCACGGGCCGCCAGTTCACCCACAAAACCTTGCAATTGAATTTCTGGCGGCCGGGCGATGAATTCGCTCTTTCCGAAGACGAAATCTATTTCGGCGCCCCGGCCGACAAAGTGGCGAAGCACACCAATCCCGACGAGGCCACGGCACCGGCCGAGGAGCCCTCGCCAATTGGCCGGAATTGGGATAAGATCATTGACTACCGCTGGATTTTCCGCTAAAAGAGGCGGCTCGACTGGCGGGACCGGCAGGGTTTTTGATTTTGGTGCGCAGGATTTCGCTGCCGGATGCCGGCCGAAGTTGCCCGCGCCGCCGCCATACGCAACTTTTTCAACATTCGAGCGTGGCTGGCCAGATCGGCCTCCAGGGAGCATACGATGGCACACAAAAAGGGCCAAGGGTCTAGCCGCAACGGACGCGATTCGCAGCCGCAGAAGCGAGGCGTCAAGCGCTTCGGCGGCGAACAGGTAATCGCCGGCAATATCCTCGTCCGCCAGGTCGGCAACCGCTTTCACCCGGGCCGGAACGTCGGCCAAGGGAAAGATTTTACGCTTTTTGCCCTGATCGACGGCGTGGTGGCCTTCGACCGCGAGGGGCGCCGTGTCAACGTGATCAACGCCAATTAGCGCAGTCCGGAAACCAACCTCGGCGACTGCCGCGAGATGACTGCCGCGAAATGACTGCCGCGCCCGACGGCTTCGCGCTTAGCAGTACCCACAATATTCACTGGGGGCAACCGAAAACGTCTCGGTCTGAAAGGCCGACTCTGCCAGCCCAGGCCGGAGCGCTTGTGAAAGAATGGGGACTGGCTCCGAACTCGCTCGATGAAACATCGGCAAAAATGGTCGGCGCGAGGTGCCTGTCCCCATTCTTTCACGTCCTCGGAGGCCTGGGGCAACCGCCCCGCACGACGCGTCGGCCCTGACAGGGCCGTTCAATTAGGCCGCGATTTGTGGAACGGCCCCTCCAGGACCGGACAACTTCGATGCATCGCGTAGCCAGGGCGACGCCGCTTCCGCGCGACTCCGCCCTGGGCTGACGCAACGAGCCTTTCAGGCTCAGATTTCGGATGCAATCGGCGTGATGACAGCAGCGGCATTTTTTACCAACGAACGCTGGTTCACTTCGGCCCCTCGGCCAAGCCGGGAACGCACGGCCTGCGGACCTAATGGCCACGTCGCGCGACCACTCTGAGCCAATTCCCCCGGCGTGAGCAATCATGTTTGTCGACCGCGTCAAAATTCAGGTTGCGGCGGGAAAAGGGGGCAGCGGCTGCCTTAGCTTTCGCCGGGAAAAATTCATTCCGCGCGGCGGTCCCGATGGCGGCGATGGCGGCCATGGCGGCAGCATAATCCTCGTCGCGCAGGCGGGCGTCGATAGCCTCGCGCCGCTGGCCCATCGCAAACATTGGCGAGCCGAAAATGGCACGCCCGGCAGCGGCAGCGATTGCCATGGCCGAAGCGCCGAGGATCTCGTGCTGCACGTGCCTCCCGGCACCGTCGTGTTCGACGCCGATGGAGCGTTCTTGCTCAAAGACTTGGCGCAGATCGGCGAGCAAGTGGTCGTCGCCCGCGGCGGCCGCGGCGGCTATGGAAACGCCCACTTCAAAACGTCGACCAATCGCGCCCCGCGCGAACACACGCCCGGCGGCGAAGGCGAAATTCGCAATCTGCTCCTGGAACTCAAAGTGATCGCCGATGTCGGCCTGGTCGGCAAACCGAACGCAGGCAAGAGCACGCTGCTCAGCCGATTGTCGCGAGCCCGGCCGGAAATTGCCGACTATCCGTTCACCACGAAGCACCCCATCCTGGGCTTGGTGGATGTCGACGCCGACCATTCGTTCGTAATGGCCGACTTGCCCGGGCTAATCGAAGGCGCCCACGCCGGCGTGGGCCTGGGGCACGAATTCTTGCGGCACATCGAACGAGCCGGCATCATCGTGCATTTGATCGAACCCCTGCCGGCCGACGGCTCCGATCCGCTTGCCAATTATCACACGATCCGATTCGAAGTGGAGCAGCACGCGGCGGAACTGGGCACGCGCCCAGAGATCCTACTGCTCAGCAAGTGCGAACTTCCCGGCTCCGACGAAGTGCATCGCCGGCTGAGCGAAGCGCTCGGCCGCGAAATCCTCCCCGTGAGCGCCGTGACGGGCCAAAATCTCGACAAGCTGCTCTGGAAAATCTCCACTGCTCTGGAGGAAAAGAAACGGCAGCCTCCCAAAGCGGACGAAGGCAGTGCACTCACCCGGAGCCGCGGAGACGCCTCGCAGCAGAAGTCCGACGCGGAAGTGAAGGTCGAGTGATCGCGGTTCCACATTGCGAATACCGATCGATCCGACGGCGATGAATTTGTAATTCTCCGCGCCTCCGCGGCGCCGCGTGATTCTTCCGCCAAGCCGCGCGCCCCGGCTTGTGGCCAATTCGGCCGCTTGCAATGAGTGTACATTTGTATTCTAATGCCGCGTAGACAACTCGGCACGAGGCACTTGTGACGGGCGATGCGGCGGAGGCTTTAAGACTTTGCGACAGTGACAACTTGCGACAGTGACAACTTGCGATTGTGACAACTTGCGACTGTGACAATGTGCGATTGTGACAACTTGCGATTGTGACAACTTGCGATTGTGACAATGTGCGGCTGTGAGGACCGGCCACTCCGCCCTCGGCGGCGCCTGCCCTCGTACCTCAACGCCTCACAGTCTCAAGCCTCAAGCCTTCCCCGCCTACGCGACGCCTAAGCGGCCCAACGTTCTTGTCCGCCGGCGTTGCCAGTCCGTCATGCTGCCCTACGGTGGTTCGGTTGGCTTTCGCGAAGGCCTTCTCGTCCATCGCCGGGCCGGCGCAACCGGTGCGATGTTGATCCCTCGCATCGGGCCAGCTAGTGATTGAGCCGAGAAGTTGATTCGTAGGCCCCTTACCCGCTCCTCCTGAGGTTTCCAGGAGACCCGAGCCCGAATGCGAAGCGACAAGTTTTCCGCGAAGCGCTTTGCGGAGAGCTTGCAGCGACGCCTTCACCGTGTGGTTCAAGACGGCTTTATGCGAATGGAAACCCAGTGGACCGCTGCTTAGGGTTCGAACGATGGGAAGCGCGGCGAATCGGCCCGTAGCGTCAACAGGGGCTGCGGTTTGCTGCGCGAGCGGTTGACGGGCGACCGCCCTTGCTGACGCGAGCGGCGCTGCCATGCAGCGCGGGGGCAACGCCTGCCGGCCATTCGACCATCGCAGTTCGAGCGCACGACACCCATCAATAGGGCGTGGATGGAACTGTTTCGGGTTGATTTGCCCTAGTCATGGGAGTTGCCGGAAAACCCGGGCGGTTGCGGCAGGAACAAGGCTGTTCTCGCCGCGATCGCCGACCCGTTGTGCGGTTTTAGCCACAACCCTCGCCGCACAGGTATTATGCGGTGCGCAAATCAAGAACGCCCGGCTCCTTGGGGGCGGCGGTACACGAAGCGTGCTTGTCGATGCGACAATCCATCCGCGCATAGGCCGCGGCGCGCAAGCTCCGCGGCCATGCTGCGCGCCGCGGGGCAGGTCGACCGGCCGTTCCGCCGGGAGCCCGACGCCTGTTTGCGGAAAGGGCCATCCGCGGGAACCAATGGCTGTTGGTCGGCAAGCCTGCGATCGGCTTCGAAAACGCAGAGTTGCAGTTTCAAGCTGCCCAGATATCGACCAGCCGTAGCGGCGCAATGGCACGGCCGATCTCGCCTGCGGTCCATTGCGTTGGCGAGGCGGCGCCAGCCGATTCTTGGTATACTTCCGCTCGCTCGCGGTTCTCCGATCGTCCCTTGTTCGCCCGCTGAAAATGTCTTCCGATCCTGTTACGCCGCTGATCGCCGTCGATGTCGGCAATAGCCGGATCAAATTGGGGCTGTTCGATCGCGCGGCGGAAATCGAAGAGGTTGTCGAGCCGATTCGCATTTTGGAATTGCCCGCCGTGGAATGGGATTCCGCGCGGCTGACCGCTTGGCTGCCGGCCGGCCCCATGTGGCCCGAATGGTGGATTGCCAGCGTGAATCGGCCGGCGGCTGCGCACTTGCAGGATTGGATCGTGCGGCAGGGTTCGACTCCGTCGGGCCATTCGGCGCCGGTGCGATTGCTGCATGTGGGCGATCTGCCGCTCGACGTTCGAGTCGAGCATCCCGAACGCGTTGGAATGGATCGTCTGGCGGCGGCGACGGCGGCGGCCCGATTGAGAGCGCCTCGCCGCGGCGCGATCCTCGTCGATTCCGGCAGTGCGATCACCGTGGATTACGTGTCGGCAGACGGCGCATTTCGGGGAGGGGCCATTTTGCCGGGAATGGGCCTCGCCGCTCGTGCCCTGCACGAGTTCACCGATCTCTTGCCGCTCGTTCCGCTCGGCGAACTTTCCGCACCGCCGCCGGCACTCGGAACGTCAACCGTCACCGCCATTCGCAGCGGCTTGTACTGGGGAGCGGTCGGTGCCGTGCGCGAACTTGCCGAGCGGCTGTCGGCCGGGATCGACCCGCAGCCGGAATTGTTTCTCACCGGCGGCGCCGGCCCGCATCTGGGCAAGGCGCTCAGCAATCCGGTGCGAATCCTGCCCCACCTGGTGCTCAGCGGAATTGCGCTCGCTCGCAGATGTTAGAGAACGCCGGCGGCTAGCGCCTTGCCGCTAACTTTTGCTGGCGAGGCGCGTGAACGGCAAGGCGCTAACACAACCAGCCACCTACGAACGGGGCCAGCCGCACACGAATGCACCAGCCGCACATATGGCAACGATTTCAATGAATTCACCGCGGCCGAATCCCGCTCAGCCAGATCATGTCGCCGTGCTGACGCCGGCAGGACGCGGGGCGGTTGCGTCGTTGAACGCCAGCGGTCCAACGGCGGCCCAAGTCGTCCAGCGACATTTCCAGCCGCATACTGCGGCGGGGAAAGCTCGACTTGCGCCGGGCCGAATCCATGTCGGCCTCTGGCGATCCGCGATTCCGGCCGAAACGGCTGCCGCGCTCGAAGCGGCGGAGGAAGTCGTCGTTTGCCGGCTCGAGTCGGAGCGGTTCGAAGTGCATTGCCATGGCGGCTCGGCCGCAGCACAACGAATCGTAGCCGATTTCTTGCACGACGGCTGTGCGCTGATCCCTTGGCACGACTGGATCGCGCTCGACGAATCGGATCCGATTCGAGCCGCCGCGCGCCGGCTGTTGACCAGCGCCCAAACCGAGCGGACGGCGATGATCCTGCTCGACCAATACAACGGCGCTCTCGCCGCCGCCCTGGCCGAGATCGAAGCGGCGCTGAACACGAATTCCATGGATGTCGCGATCTCGCAGATCGACAAGCTATTGGCGCGGGCCGGCGTCGGATTGCACTTGGTCACGCCCTGGAAGGTGGTCCTCGCCGGGCCGCCGAACGCCGGCAAAAGCAGCCTGATCAACGCCCTGGTCGGTTATCAGCGGTCGATCGTTCACAGCCTGCCGGGCACCACGCGCGACGCCCTGACCGCCGCTGCCGCTCTGGACGGTTGGCCCGTGGAGCTGATCGACACGGCGGGCCTGCGAATCTCCGCCGATCCATTGGAGGTCGCCGGCATCGCCCGAGCGCGGCAACAAATTGCCGCTGCCGACACAACGCTGTTGATCTTCGACGCCGCACAGCCCTGGAGCGACGAATCGGCAGCACTTGCAGACGAATATCCGCGAGCGACGATCCTCCACAACAAGATCGATCTGTTGGCACGGCGATCGGCCGGCGATGCACGACAAGTCGCCTTGACCGATCGCCCTCAGGGAATCGCCACCAGTGCGCTCGACGGCCAAGGAATTAGCACATTGATCCGCGAAACAATCCACCGGCTGATCCGGAGCGAACCGCCGCCCGGCGCCGCGGTGCCGTTCATGGCAAGCCATATCGAAGCACTGCGCGAGGCAAAAGGCCGTGCCCAGCGCACCCTTCGCCCGCAACCAACGTAGCAGGCACACTCCGTGTGCCGTCTGCCAAACACTGTGCCCACCACCCCGCGGAGCGCCAACACCCTTCGCCGGCAACTAACGTAGCAGGCACACTCCGTGTGCCGTCTGCCAAACACTGTGCCCACCACCCCGCGGAGCGCCAACAGCACACGGAGTGTGCCGGCTACGATTGAGCCCCTCTCGCCGCGCGTTGCAAGGATTTCAAACGTTCGTCGCACGGGTGGCGCGCCGTGCTTGCAGTGCAGTTTCTCTTTACACGGATGCCGGGCTTCACTATTCTCCCGCTCCCGTGTGCATCTGAAAACCGCAATTTCTCTCCTTCGGGTGACCCATGAATAATTTCGGCAAGCCGATATTGGTGTGTGCGTTGGCGGCGTTGTTGGCCGGCTCGACTCTTTCCGCTGGTGCGGCGGCGGATGATTTCCGCATTGAAACCAAGGTTTACGTCGGCAAGGAAACCGAGCCGGCCAGCGAAGACCTGACCTTGTTCCGCGGCGAACAGGTCTACGATTTCCTCAATAAGCCCGTCGAAATCACCGTCTTCGACAAGCCCCGTTCGCGCGTCATCCTGCTCGATCCGGTGCGGCGGGTAAAGGCGGAAATGACGATGGAACGCATCATGGCCTTCAGCGACGAGCTGAGAACCTGGTGCGGCAAGCAAGCCGATCCGCTGCTGAAGTTCGCCGCCGAACCGAGCTTCGACCAGTCGCTCGATGGCACGACCGGCGAGCTTGTCTTCACCAGTCCGTTTCTGACATACCGCGTGGCGACGGTGAAAGCGGGGACCGACGACATTGCCCGGCAGTATCTGGAATTCTCGAATTCTTACGCCCGGCTGAATGCGATGACGAATCCGGGTTCGACGCCTCCGTTCCCGCGATTGAAGATCGACGAGGCGCTGTTCGTGAGCCATGCGATTCCCGCGAAAGTGCAACTCACGATTCCGCCTCGCTCGCGATTCGGCGGCAAACCGATGATCGTGCGCAGCGAGCACAGCGTGAACTGGCGGCTGTTGGAGTCGGACCAGCAAAAGATCCAAGAGGCGGAAGAATTCTTGGTCACGTTCACGCCGCTAACGCTCGAGCGCTATCTGGGCTCGGCCCCTCCAGCCCCGGCAAAGCGCTAACCGCGCGCGGATCTGCCGATACCGCATTTCCTCGGGGCGCAAGCCCAGGAAAGGCCGCCAACGCGTTCTCGATTTCGCGGCCGCCTTTTTCGGCCTTTCCTGGGCTTCCGGCCGGCCGGCCGCCGTTGGCATCGCGCCGCCCTGCTTGCTACGATAAACGCTCACCGCTCGCCCGCGGACAGTCGGCACGTTTCTCCCGCGAAGCGTTCGGCCGACGCGACCGGCACCCCTTGGCTTGCCAACAAAAGGACCGAAGCACGATGCGCTGCCCCTGCCGAATTCTGATTGCAATAGTCGTCGCGCTTGCCGCGGCATGGGCCGGGACATCGGGCTCGCAGGCCGCTGAATTTACCGTCCAGCAAACGGACCGCGGCGTTACCGTCAAGCTCGACGGTCAACTGTTTACGGAGTATCTGATCCGCTCCGGCAACAAGCCGATTCTTTGGCCGATCATCGGGCCGAGCGGCGCGCCGCTGACTCGCGAATATTCGATGCGATCGGTCGCCGGCGAATCGCGCGACCACCCGCATCACCGCTCGTTTTGGTTTACGCACGGCAAGGTGAACGGCATCGATTTCTGGGGGGAAAGCGCCAAGGGGGGCGAAATCCGGCACCGCAAGTTTGCCGAGGTCCGCGGAGGCCCGACCGCGCGAATCGTGGCCCTCGACGATTGGCTCGACCACGATGGCCGGCGAGTGTGCGAAGATCGCCGCACGCTCGTCTTTCGTGCGGCCGAGGGCCAGCGATCGATCGACTTCGATATCCGCCTCACCGCCAGCGATGGCCGGCTCGTGTTCGGCGACACCAAGGAAGGAAGCTTTGGCATGCGCGTGGCCGACTGGCTGAAAGTCGATCCGCCCGGCCATGGCCGAATCGTCAACAGCGAAGGCCAGCACGACGCCGCAGCTTGGGGCCAACGCGCCTCGTGGGTCGATTACGACGCGCCGCACGACGGGCAAACGCTCGGCATCGCCATCCTCAATCATCCCTCGAGCTTTCGCTACCCGACGTATTGGCATGTGCGCACCTACGGGCTGTTCGCCGCGAATCCCTTCGGCAAAAGCGATTTCACTGCCAACAAGAGCAAGCCCGACGGTTCGGCGACCGTCGAGCCGGGCCGATCGCTATCGCTCCGTTACCGTGTAATTCTGCATGAGGGGGATGAGAAAAAAGCCCGCATCGCCGAAGCATTTGCCGCGTATGCGAAGGAGCAATTCGACGGGGAATAATCGCATTTCGGATCGCGAGACTGATCTTCGCAGCGCCGAAAAATGGATTTCGAAGACGCGGAATTTCCCGCAGGGAAGCGATCATGGCCAAGAGCAACTCGGGCAGCCACCGTCACGATTCTCCGCCGCCGACGCACCTGGGTCTTGAATCGTTCCGCGCCGCGCCTTCCGACGAAGGCCTTTCGCTCGACAAGCTCAAAGGCGCATTCGCGGCGATGCTCGGGGCGGGCGACGATCCCTATTCAATTCCGCCGGAGCCCGACGACGACCCCGTGCGCGCGGCAATCGTGGTGGAAGAAGAGGCCAGCGACGATCCGCCGGGATCGGATGCCGGTTGCGAAATCAACCCCCGAAGCATTCTCGAAGCGATGCTCTTCGTGGGCCTGCCAGACGGCGCTCCGATGACGGCTCGGCAGGTGGCCGGGCTGATGCGGGGCGTTCGGGCCGCCGAGATCGACGAACTGGTCCGGGATTTGAACGACGACTACGCCCGCACCGGCCGTCCTTATCGAATTGCAAGCGTGGGGGCCGGCTATCGGCTCGCCCTGCGCGACGAATTCGCAGCGGTGCGGCAGAAATTCGCCGGGCGGGCGGCGCAAGCGAAGCTGTCGGCCGCGGCAATCGAGGTGCTGGCAATCGTGGCCTATCATCAGCCGATCGAAGCTGCCGAGATTTCTCGCATGCGCGATACGTCCAGCGGCCGGCTGCTCGCGCAACTCGTCCGCCGGCAGTTGCTCCAGATCGATCGCGCTAGCCCTGAAGCCTCGCCGCGCTATTCGACCAGCGAGCGATTTCTACGGCTGGTGGGAATCGAAAGCCTCGCCGATCTCCCGAAAAGCCTTGAATTCGATCGGCAGCAGTAGCGTCGCGAACAACCTGCATTCTACGCAAGTTGCTCTCTTATATCGGCTTGCGCTCCAATGACCAGGCCTGGATAGGTTTCTCCATAGCGCCGTGGTACAATCGGGCCAGCGTTTTGGCGGCTGATTCTTCTGGCGGAAACTGAATCG
Organism: Pirellulales bacterium; assembly: GCA_036267355.1. Taxonomy (NCBI): domain Bacteria; kingdom Pseudomonadati; phylum Planctomycetota; class Planctomycetia; order Pirellulales; species Pirellulales bacterium. The sequence goes on from DATAWG010000023.1 coordinate 10,907, forward strand.
GCCGGCGCTCCGCCGTGGGGATCTGCCCAGCGTCGGCCGGTTTGCCTGCGGCACAAATGGGGCCTGAATGTCCCAAAAATCTGAGAGCTCGATTTTCCACCGACTGGCTGTCGGGTGGCTCGGAAAACTGTCGCACACACCTCTGTGACCCCAATCGTGGCCGAACTCGTCGATGGCTGTACGGAACCGCGTCCGCGATTCGCGGAATTAGGGTCTTCGTTGCCGGTGGTCGTGCCGGCACTGTTGATGTGCGACTTCGGCCATCTCGCCGATGAAGTCCAGCGAATCGAGGCGGCGGGAGCCCAGGTACTGCATTTGGACGTGATGGATGGCCATTTCGTCCCAAATCTGAGTTATGGCATGATCGTGGTCGATGCCGTCAGGCGTCATACCAAGCTGCCGATCGAAGCCCATTTGATGATTTCGAACCCGGCCCAATACCTTGAGGCATATCACAACGCGGGGGCCGATCACCTGACGATCCACGTCGAAGCGGTCGATGATCCTCGGCCCTTGCTCGATGAAATCCACCGCATCGGAGCCGGCGCCGGATTGGCGCTCAATCCGCCGACGCCGGTTTCGAAGGTCGAACCGTATCTGAATGCTTGCGACTCCGTGCTGGTCATGAGTGTCATGCCCGGCTTTGGCGGCCAGGAGTTCGACGAGCGAGCCCTCGACAAGCTACGGGCGCTTCGCAAGCTTGCGGGGGAACGGCTGATGCTGGGGATCGACGGCGGCATTCATCCGGCCACGGTCGGCTCCGCCGCTGCCGCCGGCGCCCAATTGCTCGTCGCCGGATCGGCCATCTTCGCAAAACAAAATTATCGACAGGCACTCGGCGAACTGGGCATATTGGCCAGCCGCGCCGCCAAAGCTTGCTCGACCAAACCACCCTCATAAACAAGGTCTACCCCCCAAGAGCCGGCATTTGATTTGCGGGCAAATGGGGCTAGCATATCCAAAACGTCGATCGCCACGCATATGGTCCAGATTGCTTTAATTCGTCCTGGGACAACAGATTACGATCTTCAAGGTCGCATCCAAGGTCGCTTGGATATCCCGCTCAACCAGCAGGGGCTCGAACAGATTGCCGGCGCAATCGAGTGCCTGCGGGGGAGCTCGCTGGTGGCGCTCTACTCATCCATGTGCCGTGCGGCACAGGAAACAGCCGAGCTGCTCGGTCGCGAACTGGGCCTGAAGCCCAAAGCCCTCGAACGCTTGCAAAATCTCGATCATGGGCTGTGGCAGGGCATGCAAATCGACGAGGTCAAACGCAAGCAGCCGACCGTTTATCGGCAGTGGCAAGAGCATCCCGAGATCATCTGTCCGCCGAACGGCGAAATGCTCTCGGCCGTGGAAGAACGGACGGCCTTCGCTCTGGAAAAGCTGCTCCGCAAACATCGCTTTGGCACGATCGGACTGGTCGCGCCCGAGCCGCTCGCCAGCGTCATTCGCAGTCGTCTGCAAGGAACCGAAGTGCGCGATCTGTGGAAGGCCGTCAATGGTTGCGGCCGAGTCGAAATCCTGGAGGTTTCCACCCTTCCGCGAAGCCGGAGCAATGCTTCCACATCGGCGGGTTCGGCGGTCGTGCCGAAGATCGTCAATGGCCAATAGCCGATTTCAGCCTTTTCGGACAGAGCGGCAATCGTTAGCATTTGCCCATTTCCAGCCTCACCCGTCCACGAATTGCCATGGCTTCCGGAAAGGTCGAATCCGCTGCCGGTTCTAGTGGCTCCGAGCGTCCCAAGTGGAACAAACGGGGCGTGCCGGAAGGGCTTTGGCAGCTTTGTCCCGGCTGCCAATCGATGATCTATCGCAAGGAGGCCGAGAAGCGGCTGGGCGTTTGCCCCGAATGCGATTATCACTGGTACGTAAGCGCCGCCGAACGAATCACCCAAGTGCTCGACGAGGGGACCTTCGAGGAATGGTATGCCGACCTCGAGCCCGCCGATCCGCTTGGTTTCGCCGATAAGAAAGCCTATGCCGATCGCCTGAAGGCCGAGCAAAAACGCACCGGTTTGCGCGATGCCGCGATCGTCGGCTGTGGAATGATTCGCGCTCGCCGCGTCGCCTTCGGCGTCACCGATTCGGCTTTCATCATGGGAAGCATGGGCTCGGTCGTCGGCGAAAAGCTGACCCGGCTTACCGAGCGGGCCACCGCAGAAAAGCTGCCGCTGATCATCATCAGCGGTTCCGGCGGCGGGGCCCGGATGCACGAAGGCATTCTATCGCTGATGCAGATGGCCAAGGTGTCGGCAGCGCTCGCCCGGCATGGCCGGGCCGGGGGCTTGTTCATCAGCGTGCTGACCAATCCGACGATGGGCGGCGTGGCGGCTAGTTTTGCCTCGCTCGGCGATTTGGTGTTTGCCGAACCGAAAGCCTTGATTGGCTTTGCCGGGCCACGCACGATCAAAGCCACTATTCGGATCGAGCTTCCGAAGGGCTTTCAGACCAGTGAATTTCTCCTCGAGCACGGTTTCATCGATCGCATCGTCCGCCGCAGCGACCTGAAACCGGAAATCGCGCGCACGATCGACTATTGCGGCAAGTAAGCCGCGGCCGAAAAACACCTTCTCCGCAGCCCCTTCTCCCCTTGCCGGAGAGGGCAGCGTGAGGGTTCGAAAAACGGAAGTTATTTTTCGGCCGAGACTAAGCTAGAATGGAGCCAATCGGGATCGGCAAATCGTTCGGTCGCCGGAGGTCCGGCATCGGTTCTTTGCTGCTGGGGCTGGTTGTGACTCGGGCGGTCGGGTGTCGCGCGCGGTTTCATCTTCGACAATTGCCGGATCATTTCGCATGGGCCTTCTCGGCTCGATAAAATCGCTCCTTGCGTCAAAGCTCGACGTTGCCAAGCGATTCGAGTTGCAGCGCGAAGCCATCTCGGGAACGATGTCGGCGTTTCACATGGCGCGCGACCGGCAGAGCGGCAAGATCGTCGGGCTGAAACTGCTCGACCCGGCAAAGACGGCCGCGTTCGAGGCCCGCTTCAAAGGCCTCAACAAACCGAGCGAAGGCGAAATCGGCCAGGCCATTCGCCATCCGAATGTCGTTGAAACGCTGGAATTCGGCGTCACCACCACCGGCCAGCAATACGTGGTGCTCGAATATCTCGACGGCCCGGGGCTGAACTCGGTGATCGTGGCCCGCGACCGGCGATTGGATGGCCGGCGCGTGCACCTTTTGCGGCAAGCGGCCGAGGCGTTGCGGGCCGTGCATCAGGCCGGGTTCATGCACCACGATATTTGCCCGCGAAATTTCGTTTGCTCGAAAGACTTCACGTCACTCAAGCTGATCGATTTCGGGCTGACCGTGCCCGCCACGCCCGACTTCATGAAGCCGGGCAATCGCACCGGCACGCCGAACTACATGGCCCCGGAGGTGGTCCACCGCAAGAAGAACGACCATCGGCTCGACATTTTTTCCTTCGGCGCGACCGCGTTCGAACTTTGCACGTTCGAGCTTCCCTGGGCCCGCGGCGCCACGGGCCAGGTAGCGCTCGGACACGATCAAGCCGCCGACGTCCGCACGCTCCGCCCACGCATCCAGCCTCGCCTGGGCGAGGCGATCAACCGCTCGTTGATTGCCAACCCCGACGAGCGACTGGCCTCGATGGACCAGTTTTTGAAATTGCTGGGCGATCTCACAACCGAAGACCTGCCTGCCTAACCCCGGCCTTGTGAAAGAATGGGGACTCGCTCCGGAATTCGCTGGATCAAACTCCCGGCAAACGGCCGGTGTGAGGCGCCTGTGCCCATTCTTTCACACAAATTCAACGCATCCAATTCAACGCATCGAATTCAACGCTCGACGGTGGTGGCCGCCGCTTCTTCCTCGACACGCGCAGTTCCGCCGGTCGCCCGGAATGCCGGATCGAGTTCTTCGCGCAGCACGACCATCTCGCGCGGGGCTTCAATCCCCAGCCGCACTTTGTCGCCGGACAGGCGCACCACCGTGACCACGATCGAATCGCCGACCCGAATCCGCTGGCTTTCTTTTCGCGAGAGAACCAACATGCAATCACCTCCTTGAGTTGAATGACTGTATACTTGTACACAGTCAGTGAACGGCTGTCAATGTTATTTCGCGTCGAATCGGCGGTCGTCGAATGCGGGCACTGAAGCGACCTTGCAGAATAGATAGAATGGGGCGTCCGCCGATAAGATAAGCTATCGGCAAAATGCGCAAGGCGACTTCGCTGTTCAAGCGCGAAATCTTAGAAAATGGCGAAGATGGCGAATCGCTCCCACGATGCATGGCGGCGTTCTTGACGTGCCGCGCTCACGACCAGCGCTTGCTCACCTCGCGGCGCATGAAGGCCAATGCGTCGCGGGCAAGTTGCTCTTCGCTCTGATACATGCGACGCCAGATTTTCGTCGCGGCCACCAGCGCCGGCAGCGCCAGGCCAAACGCTTCGACGACCATCCAACCGTCGTAGTTCACTTCGCGGAGGGCGTCGTATGTGGCCGACCAGGGAATGTTGCCCGTGCCCGGCGTGCTGCGGTCGTTTTCGGAAATGTGCACCAGGGCCATCAGCGGCGCGGCCGTGCGGATTGCCTCGGCGGGGCTTTTTTCCTCGATATTCGCGTGAAACGTGTCGTACATCATCCGGCAACTGGGATGATTCACCTCGCGGATGAAGCGGGCCATGTCGGCGGCAGTGTTCAACAGATAGCACTCGAAGCGATTCAGATATTCGACGGCCAAGCCGACGCCGGCCTGCTTTGCATGCACGGCAACCTCGCGCATGCTTTCGACGCCCCGCTGCAATTCCTCGGCCGTTGGTCCGCTGCCGGAAAACTCACCGATGGCCGAATGATAGGGGCCGACCAGCAACTGCGCGCCGACCGCCTGGCAGCAATCGAGCGTGCGCTTCGAGGCGGCAATGCCTGCCGCGCGAATTTTCGGATCGGAGCTGATCGGATTATCGGCGCTGCCGCGGACCGTGACCGCCGTTCGCTCAAGGCCCAGTTCGTCGAGCCGCCGGCCCCAAGCCGCGTAATCGAGCGACAGATCGAAGAGCGGAATCTCGACGCCGTCGTAGCCGATCTGCTTGATTTTCTCGAGCGCCGGCAGCAGGCCGTCGTGCAAGTGATCGGACCAAAGCAGCAAATTCATGCCGTATTTCATGGCGAGATTCCGCGGGCAAAGGGATTAGGGTGGGATTGGCAACGGGCGTCGTGCCACCAATTTGCCATCCGCCGCGGTAAATCGCAAGCGGCAGCCTTGGCACACGCACCGGCCCGAACCAGCCGTTCCGCCCCCGTCAGAGATGCCGAACATACTCGACTTGCACGAGCCTGTCTGGCTCTTGGACAGAATAGAGCACTGCCAACGGAGCGATTTCGAATCGCAGAAACCCCTCGGCGGCCACCGCACCGACCCCAAGCGGATGCTCAGCTAACTGCCGGTCGATAGCGTCCGACGCCCGTGCTACGGCCGCTCGGTCAATCGAAGTTCTCCATACGTCTGCGAGCAAGCCCTGTGCATTCTGAGTCCAAGTGACCGTGAACCGGATCATGCGTTCTCGGGCCAAATGGCACGGAGATGCTCAAGAACCTCTTGCGTCGTGCGGCATTGGCCGGGATTCGCCCGAGAGCGTTTTGCGGCTTCGATTTCCGCGTCGGTGAAGACATACCCGCTTGGCGGCGCCTTCGCCGCGGGAGGAATAATGCCTAGCACATTTCCGTCGGGATCACACACCTGGATCGGCTCGCGGGCATTGAGAACAATCTGCGCTTGCGCATCGTCGAGAATGATTTGCGTCATATATGCGAACGCCTCCACCAGCTATTGTAGCAGCGGTTTCGCAATCGCTCAATTTTGCCTAACACCCTCTAGCGGATTTCAACCCATTGCCCGCTCTTCGCGCTGGCGAGCACGGCATCGCAGATTTTTTGCGTTTCCAATGCCGCGCGGAAATCGGGTTGCACGGGCTTGCCGGTCTCGAGGCTCTTGAGGAAATCGGCCAAGGCGTTGATGAACGTATGCTCGTAGCCGATCGTGCAGCCCGGCACCCACCACTGCTTCATATACGGATGCTCGGGATTGGTGACATGGATCTTCTGCCAGCCGGTCAGATGCGATTCGATTTTCTTGCCCGTGGTGGGATCGCTGTATTTGAAATATTGCAGATATTGCGGATCTTCGAGATCGAAATACACGCTCCCCGCCTCGCCGTTCAGCTCGAAGGTGTTGAAGTTTTTTCGCCCGCGTGCGTAGCGCGTGCTTTCGAACGTGCCCATCGAGCCGTTTTCGAACACGGCCAGGAACATGCAGGCATCGTCGATGCCGACGGGCTGGACCTTGCCGGTTTCGGCATGCACGCGTTCCTTGACGAACGTTTCGGTCTTCGCGGTCACGCGACGGATCGGGCCGTTGAGCCACATCGCCGTGTCGATCGAATGGGCCAGCAGATCGCCGGTGACACCGGAGCCCGCCACGCTCGAATCCAATCGCCACAATCCGGCCCCGCCTTGCGGCACATCGGCGGCGATCGTCCAGTCTTGCAGATACGTGGCTCGATAATGGAACGGCCGGCCGATGCGCTTTTCATCGACCAACTGCCGGGCTAGCGCGATCGCCGGCACGCGGCGATAATTGAACCAGACCATGTTGGGCACTTTGGCCCGCTCGATGGCGGCGGCCATTTCCTCCCCTTCGGCCACGCTCATCGCCAGCGGCTTTTCGCAGAGCACCATCTTGCCCGCCGCGGCTGCCGCGAGAGCGATTTCCTTGTGCGTGTTGTTCGGCGTGCCGATATCGATCAGGTCGATATCTTTGCGCTCGATGAGCTTTCGCCAATCGGTCTCGTAGGATTCGTAGCCCCAGTTTTCGGCGAACGCTTTGATCTTATCGGCCTTGCGAGCGCAGCACGCTTTGAGCACGGGGCGATATTCGAGCGGAAAAAACTGGCTGACCTGCCGATACGCATTCGAATGCGCCCGGCCCATGAAGCCGTAGCCGATCATGCCGATGTTGAGAGGCTTTGACATGAGGTTCTCGCGGGAGGGTGTTTGTGTCGGTTTTTTCGTAGCCCGGCGTTTGCGCCTGGATCAATCTGCTGTAATCGAGCGTTCGCGCCGATTCGGTTCTTTTATGTAGCCCAGGCGTTTACGCCTGGGACTCCGTCAGCTCTCCATCCTCGTTTTCAGCCCACTTCAGCGGGCTTTGCCGCGGCTTCAGCCAAAGATGCGTCCCAATCGTCGGTCAGTATTTCAGCGCATTCCAACTAGTTCGAAAGCCGCCCCGATCGATGTTGTTCTTCCTGATTGTCGATGTATCGGCTGACTTTCTCCACTTCGTCCTCGCGAAGCGACAAAACGCCGTATCCTTCCTGCCAAAGCAGTTTGAACTTTGGTCGCAACTCATGATTAACGCGATACGCCGTTGCGCCTTTCACCTTGCCGATAAACTCGCTGATTGACAATGCCGGTGGAAGCCGAACGAGCAGACGAAGATGGTCCGGCATCGCATTGTGCCGTATTGGTCGGCCGCCGCGGGTCAGCACTTCCTCATGTAGCACTTGCAGAATTGGGGGACGGATCGAGCGATCAATGTGCGGCTCTCGCGCGTGCGTCGCCCACGTGAAATGATAAAATAGCTGATGAAAGACGTGACCCATGTTCGCCGAGCGCCAAGGGGCTAAAGCCGACGTGGTTAAGCCCCATGAACGGGGCTGGAAGTTGGTTTGGTCTGACTGGCGACCCAGGCGTAAACGCCTGGGCTACAAAAAAAGTTACGCTAGCGATTTATTCGTTCCATCCGTGCGCGTCGCGCACCGCCACCATGGCGCCCAAAATGTCTTGCCATGTTTGCGGCTTCATCATCGTGGCATTGGGGAACATGCAGCCGTCCCAGCAGATGTGGCGGCAGCGCTTGGTGAGATTTCCCTGTTCGTCGCGGAGCCAGAAGCCGGCGACTTTCACAATGTCGAGCTTGCCGTTGGGATCGTTCGGCAAGCAATGCCGGCCGGTCTTGTCGTGCGAACCGGTGCCATGCACTGTGGCGTCGTTTTGGGCGACGTGAAAGTCATTCGTCCACGGGCGCAGGGCGGCCGTGATTTGCGTCAGGGCCGCGTCGAGCTTTGCCGTGTCGCGCCAATTGAAATCGGCGGGCAGGATCGCATCTTCCGGGGCGTTGATCCCCAGCACGTACAGCAGCGTATGGGCCATGTCGGCCTGGAAGCCGAGCGTTTGCGGGCGATCGACCATTTCCAAGAGCTGCACCATGCGCCGCCAACTGTGCATGCCGCCCCAGCAAATCTCTCCCTCGGCCGAAAGCTGCTCGCCGAAATCCTCGGCGATTCCGCAGGCCTGGCGAAATGTGTCGGCGATCCGCCGCGTGTTGGCTTCAGGATCGCCCGCGCACCATTCGGCAACGCTCGTGGCCGAGTCGATCCGCACGACGCCGTCCTTGCGGATGCCGAGTTCGCGGAGCTTCTTCGCGATGCGGCAACCTTTGCGCACGGAATCGAGAAATTTTTGGCGATCGGCGTCGCTTCCCATCGCCGCGCCGCCGCCGGTCGGAGGCCAAACCGGCGCCACGACCGATCCGATGGCCAGCCCGCGCTTGGCTGCTTTGTCGGCGAGCGATTTTAAATCGTCGTCCGAGGCGTCGATATCGACATGCGGGGCGAAGAGGAACAGATCGAAGCCATCGAACTTCTGGCCATCGACTTCCGCGCCGGCCGTGAGGTCGAGCATCGTATCCAGATCGATGGGCGGCTCGGCATCGCCCCCCTTGCCGACGACTCCGGGCCACGCGGCATTGTGCAGCTTCGGGAATTTGTTGGGATGATTCGCCATAACCGTTGTCCCTCGGGAATTGTCTAATGCCGAATGGTAAATTGTCTTTTCGTGATCCAGGCGTTCACGCCCGGTTTTGCTTTTCCGTAGCCGAGGCGTTCACGCCCGGTTTTTGTTTTTACTTAGCCCAGGCGTTCACGCCTGTGGGTTGCGAAGAACTGTTAAGAATGCCTTTAGCCCGCTTCAGCGGGCTTTGCTCCGGCTTTAGCCAGAAACGCCGCCGAGTCATCCGTCGGCTCTTCGATGCTTTCCAACAACTCTGAAAGATGGCCTGAACGTGGTGTTGCTCCTGATTGTCGATATATCTGCTGACCTTTTCCACTTCGTCCTTCCGTAACGTCAGCACACCATAGCCCTCCTGCCAGCGGAGCTTGAATTGGTGGAAGACGTGGCCCATAATCTGTGTTCACGTAGGGGCTAAAGCCGACCAAGGCGAAAAAGCCCCGTGAACGGGGCTAAAAAAACGCTTCTTTAAATTGCTTTCACAGGCGTAAACGCCCGTGCTAGGGAAAAGTCGAGTCTTGTTCAAAAGTCGAGTCTTGTTCAAAAGTCGAGTCTCGTTCGATCGGCAGGCCGGTCCGCGGCTTGGTTCATTCGTCATTCTTTAGACATTCGCGCTTCGTGCTTCGTCATTTCGTCGGCAGATTGGGGTGTGTGTCGGGGCCGAAGTAGCGCAGGCCGACCAGCGGTTCGCTGCCCGTGTTCTCCACTTCGACGCCGGCCGCCGCGGCTTCGGCAGTGATGAACACTTCGTCTTCCGTCGCCGCGCCGAAACGGATCATAGCCGGCGTTTGCAGCGGCAGCTTGCCGATCCGGCCGCGGCCTTGCACGGTGATCCAGCCGCTCGCGCCGGGGTCTTGCAGCTTGCAGCGAGCGCCCGGCTCAATCGTCAATTCCTTGGCGCTGAAAAGCTGCTGGCCATCGACTCGGCCATAGACGATCCAGCGGTCGCAATAATCCTTGCCGCTGCGGGCTTCGTCGACGATCGGCTCCAAGTAGTTGTGCTCCTTGAAATGCGTGTCGACGTTCTTTTCCCAATCGAGCTCGGAAATGATGAAGTCGAGATCGTGGTGCTTTTCCTTGGGCATGTCTTTGACCAACAGCGACCAAGGCACTTCTCGCCCTTCCACCAGCGATTGAAACATGCCGAACACGTCGCTACCCCATTGCGGTTCGTAAGTGCATAGCGAACCCGGGGCGTGCAACACGCCGGGCGGAATCAGCCAGCCGGTGCCGCGCTTCAATCGATAGGCCCGCGAAAGATCGAGAATTCCGTTGTCGCCTTTGCTCCAATCTTCGAGGCATTTGCGGAGCTGCGCCTTCGTGGTGCCCGGCTCGAGGCCCATGAAGGTGTAGGCGAAGTTGTTGTCGACGTTGTTATATTGCGGCGGGAAGTAGTAGCTTTCGGGCTTTCCTTCCTGGCCGACGAGCTTCGCGTGCTCGAATCCCTGGTGCATGTGATGCGGGATCGGGCCCATATTGTCGAAAAATTTCGAATACACCGGCCAGCGCTTGTAGCGATCGAACAGGGCTTTGCCGATCAATCGGGGCCCGGCCTCGGCCACGGCGTCGCGGAGCGTGAATCGCGAGCCCTCGAAGAGCACGTAGCTCAGGCCCTCGTCGGGCGTGCGGTTTTCGTTCGCGGCTTCGGTGGTGCTGCCGAACCAACGCTCGTCGATCCCGCCGCGATCGGCGCCGAACGCATACCAATCGTCGGGATGCAATTTGATCCGTTTGCCCGGATGTAGAAAACTGCGGGGCACCCAGGTGGGCGTAAGGCGAAGCAGGCCTTCGCCGGCTTCCATGGCACGAGATAAAGGCTGTCCTACGTTGGTCATGATTAGGGGCGAGGGGCTAGGGGCGAGAGGCGAGAGGAAGAACAAAGGCGAACCGCAGACGAAGCGAACGATGGCTTATCGTTGCACTCCCACTGGGATGCGGTTTGATAAGCATCCGTTTTATTCATCGCGCGGGCGCGATGCAAGTGGCCCAAGGTGTTGCAATTTCTCTTTGCCGACATGTAGAAGCGGCAACTTGCCGCTTTTCGGAATGCGGCCGGATGCCGCACCTGCGGGAACGCCATAATCTCTTGGCATGCGCGTGGCTCGTGAATTTTGACCGCCAGCCGCAATCGGAGATAGAATGGCACCCCATGGAAGGGTTCGCCATTGGGCCGTGGCGAATCGGCTAGCTTCGTTCTATCGCGATTTCGGCGAGCCTCGCGCTTGTCGCGAGCCCAAGTGGGGCAAAGCACTTTCTTGGGGGACGACCAATGCGGAACCTGGCCGTATGCACTTGCGCCCTTGTTCGTCGCGGTAGCGCGTGCAAGCGCGCTCGGCTGTCCGTGGACCGACAGCACTGGCACTTTCGAGCTCGATGCGGAGTTCGTGGCACTCGACGCCGGCAAAGTCACCCTCAAAAGAGCGCTGGCGCCGCGGTTCAAATACCGCTCGAGCGGCTGAGCAAGACCGATCGGGACGAGGCCCTCAAGCTAGCTGCGAAGCAAAGACACGATCGCCCCGCCGGTTCCGACAACCTGCGGGAGAGGGCGGGGCGAGGGGTTCAAAACCGGAAGTCATTTTTCGGCCGAGTCTATTCTCCTAAAGCAAGCTGTTGGAGACGAGCCAAAAAGGATGGCCGGGGAGCCGTCGCTCTGCGAAGCGGATCCGCCACTGGCTGGCGGGCCGGCTTCTCGGGAACGGCCGGAGGCGTTGTCCGAATCCGATGGGCCGGCTCGATCCGCCAGCCGAACGGATGCGGCGCCAAAGGCAATTCCGCTTCGCGCCTGAGAATGCAAAAGCCGCCAAACGCCGGTGTCTCCCCCGCCAGTGCGCGTGCCGAAAGCCACCGAATCAACCCCGTTTTGCTGGCGCCGCCCGCGATCGGCGCGTCTGCCTCTTCCGCTCGCCCCTCGTCCCTGGCCCCTCGCCCCCCGCCCTGCTTCAGCAGTGCCAGAGCCGCTGATGGCTCGATGCCGGGCCGGCCGTTGTGGCCCACCACGATCGGTGCGTCGGACCGCTCGAGCCCAAGGCGCCACGACGCTTCGATCCCCCGCCGCATCGAATGCCGGATTAACCCCACCTGCGGGTATTCGGTCACCAGTTCTTCGGCAACCTCGCACGTGGCGTCGGTCGAGCCATCGTCGATCAGCACCAGTTCGAACCAGTGGGCCAGTTCAGGCAGCACATCGAGCAGCCGATCCACATCGGCCGCGAGCGTCGCTTGAACGTTATGGACGGGCAAGAGAATGCTGAGCGGAGGGGACACAGAAGGCATTGAGGCTGTGAGACTGTGAGGCGTTGAGGGGGGCGACGCGCGAAACCGCAAGCGAGCTTCATTATCAAACACACGTCGAGGCTCGCTTGCGGTTTCGCGCGTTGTGCAAGTTGGTCGTCGACGGAATGCAGTTACCGCAATCATCGGCCGCCGCCGCCGACCGCTTCAATGGCTGCGCAAAGATCGACTTTAGATGGAAAAAACCGACGACGCCGATTGTTCCGCAGGCGGCAGGCCACCCGGCCGGTTATAATGCCTCTTTCGCGATCAATTTTCAGCAGCAGCCAAATCGCTCCCACGGCGGAGCGGCTTGCGATCCATGCGGCAATTCAAACCATGACCGACCCAACTACTTCCCCGGCGCCCGACTTTTCCCATGGCGACGGCCTGCTGCCGGCCATCGCGCAGGATGCGGATACGGGCGAAGTGTTGATGCTGGCTTTCATGAATGCGGCTAGTTATGCTGAGACCCTGGCCACGGGCCGAGCCGTTTACTACAGCCGCAGCCGAAAGCGATTGTGGCGCAAAGGCGAGGAAAGTGGCCATGTGCAAGAAGTGCGCGCGATCTATGTCGATTGCGATGCCGACACGATTCTACTGAAAGTAAAACAAGTCGGCGCCGCGTGTCACGAAGGCTACCGAAGCTGCTTCTTCCGCGAAATCGCGCCGGAGGGAACTCGCGTCGTCGGGGAGCGCGTGTTCGATCCGGCGGCGGTGTATGGGGGAGGGGCGAGGGACGAGCGACGAGCGGCGAGTGAAGAGAAGAAGAATCCCGACGAACGCGCGACCGGCCTTTAGCCCCCGCCCGCTCGCCTTCGGCGCTCACAGCCACTCCGCCTGCCACTCCTTCCAAGCCGTGCACCACACCCCTCAAGCCTCACAGCCTCAAGCCTCACAGCTTTCAAGCCTCACAGCTTTCCTCGTAACCTTTTCCCGCCCTCGGTCATTCCTATAGCAGCGTGGGTCCAGCCGGCGCATTCGCCTGGCTGAAGAATTCTCAACGACGTTCGGTCGAATCTCGCCATGAAGCCGCTGCTCGCCTCGATTACTGCTCTCATTTCGCTCGCGCTGGTGGTTTCGACCGCTCGCGCCGAAGGAGAATGGGAGATTACGCCTCAAAGCCGAGCGGCGCTTGCGCATGGGCTTGAATGGCTCGCCCAGAACCAGGGGCCCGAGGGCAATTGGCAGTCGAACGATCTGGGGTTGGTGAGCATGGGGGCCCTGGCGTTTTTGGCCGACGGCCACACGCCCGGCCGAGGCAAATACGGCCGCAACGTCGAGCTCGCCCTGAACTATGTGCTGAGCCATGCCAAGCCGTCGGGGCTTTTGAACATCGCCGACGCCCAGCGCGATATGTACAACCATGGCCTGTCGACGTTCGTTCTCGGCCAGGCGTATGGCATGACGAACGATCAGCGAATCAGTTCCGTGCTCGAGCGAGCATTGAAGCTGATTGCCAACACGCAGTGCAAAGACGGCGGCTGGGATTATCGCGCCGGCACGCAAGACCACGGCCACGATCTGAGTCTCGCCGTGATGCAGGCCAAGGCGCTGCGCAGCGCCGTCGATAGCGGGCTGGAGGTTTCGCCCGAGGTGATCCGCTTGGCGATTCGCGATGTGCGCGAGCACTACAGTTCCCGCGGCGGCGCGCAAAACGAAGCCGATCAGGAGCATGAGCCGGGGCAGTTTACTTACATGAAGAACGGCGGCCAGCCGAGCATCGCCATGGCGGCCGCGGGCGTGGTTTGCCTGCAAGAGTTCGGCCAATACGACGACTGGCGAATTCCAAAAAACATGCAGGTGCTGACCAAGGATATCAAGGACAAGATCAAGCCGGGGGCGCAATACAACCGCGACGGCAAATCCGCCTTCGACTCGTACACGCTCTACTATATCGGGCAGGCCATGTATCAGGTCGGCGGCACGTCGTGGAAGGAATTGTATCCCTTGGTGCGGGATAATTTGATCGCCACGCAAGTGCGCATGCCCGGCGATCCGCATCTCGACGGCGTGTGGCACGACACGATGCGCGTCAGCGGCCAGCCGGGCGATCTGTATGCCACCAGCGTTTCATGCTTCATCCTGGCAATTCCGAACCGCTATCTGCCAATCTTGCAAGAAGGAAAGATCAAGCAATATCAGTCGGAGGGGCAAGCGACGAAGTAGCCAGGGGCGGATCGGGTTGGTCCGGCTTTCCAGCCTGACGGACGGCGGCGATCGCCGTATCCATAGAACAGCAGCCGTCAGGCTAGAAAGCCTGACCTACGGAAAAATCGACTTCATGCCAAGTTTTCTGCCGGGATTTGGAATGTTCGCCGTGGCCGGGGCGATTGCCGCCGCCGGGCCGCTGGTGATCCATCTGCTCAATCGGCGGCGCTACCGCGTCGTGCCCTGGGCGGCGATGGATTTCTTGCGCGAGGCGATCAATCGGAATCGCAAGATTTTGCAGCTCCGCGATATTTTGCTGCTGATCTTGCGCACGGCCGCCGTGCTGTTGTTCGGCTTCGCGCTGGCCCGGCCATTTTTCGCCCGCACCTCGAGCGATCAGGTCACGCCCGGCACTCCGCTGCATGCCATCCTGGTCGTCGACAACAGCATGAGCATGTCGTATCGCCAAGGGACCGACACGCTGTTGGATGAGGCCAAAGCGCGCGGCCGCGAGTTGATCGAAGCGCTGCCGGAGGGAAGCCGCGTGACCGTGCTCCCCTTGTGCGGCGGAGTGACCTTCAGCCGCGACGCATATCGCACAAAGAAAGACGCCGAAGACGCCCTTCTGCGAATCCCGGTGGTCGATCGGGCGGGCACCGCTGCCCGCGCCGCCGATCTGGCCCGTGAAGGAATGCAGCAAGCCCCCGACGTGCCCGAAAAGGCCAAGCGAATCATCTTTCTCAGCGATCAGCAGGTTCAGAATTGGAAGGGCGTAAACTCGGCGTCGCTGCTGAAGGGTTTGCCCGACCTGCAAGTGGTCGATGTCTCGCCGCGGAATCCGGAGAATAGTTGGATTTCGGGCTTTCGCGTGCTCGACGGACTGGCCGATGTTTCGACGCCCACGCGATTCGTCGCCACCGTCTCGCATCAAGGGCATAGCCAGCGGCAGAAAGTGCCCGTCACCCTTTCGATCGATGGCGCCGAAGTGCAATCGAAGACGATCGATCTGAATCCGGATCAGACGACCGAAGTCACCTTCGAATATCTGTTCAATGAACCTCCGGAACAGGGAGGCGTGCGCTGGGCGACGGCCAAAGTGTCGCTCCCCTCGGATCGTTTGACGATCGACGATTCCCGCTATCTGGCCGTGCCGGTCGTGGCGGCGCTGCCGGTGGTGTTCGTCGATCAATACGGCGAATCGGAAGATCCCAAGCGGAACCGCTTCGGCGAAACGCGCAATTTCCGCGGGCTGCTGGCCCCGCAAACGACGCGCGGGCAAGAGCAACTGCACTTGGTGCATGTCGTGCAGCGGCGGATGGACCAATTGGACGAACACGATCTGCGCGACGCCCGGCTGGTGGTGATCGCCGGCGTGGCGCGGCCCGAATCGGCCGACAACGTTCGCCTGCTGCGCGACTACGTTCGCCAAGGCGGACAATTGGTGATTGCCGCGGGAGCCGATTTCGATCCGGCGGCATGGTCGGAGGAAGCGTGGCTCGACGGCGGCGGAATCCTGCCGCTGCCGCTTGCCCCGCAGCCGCTCGGCCGCACGCCCGAAGAGCTGGGCAACGGAACGTTTGGAAACGCCAAGTCGGCCACGAACGATGCGGCCGTCGGCGATTTCAAGGTGTTTTCGTTGAGCGTCAATCCCAGCGACATTTCCTCGAATGCCTATTTCCAGCTTCCGCAAACCGAGCCGCAAGACATCGTCGATTCGCTTCGCGAGCCGACGTTTTTCAAGACGGTCGTTCCGGTCGAAGACAAAGGCGCGATCGATCGCATGGTGGCCGCCGAAACCAAGCGAATCGAAGCCGAGCGGAAGCAATTGGCCGATATCGACACCCAGATCCAAACGCTTTCGGAAAAGGAATTGCGCGGCCAGCTCGACGCCGGCGACCGCGCGAATCTCGATCGCCTGCAGCGCAATCGGAACGAGATTTCACCGTCGTGGCTCCTCTTCGATGCCCAGCGCGACGCCTCGGATGCCGACCTTTCCGCGCCAGAGTTGGCCGAGCGATCGCGGCCGATCGTCGAATTGCGCTACGACAATCAGCTGCCGTTCCTCGTGCAACGCGATATCGGCCGCGGCCGGGTAATCATGCTCACGAGCGGATTCTTTTCCGATTGGAACGACATGCCGCGCAAGAACGCCGTGTGGCTGGTCGATCGGATTTTGCGGTCGCGGATCGAATCCACGCTGCCGGAGCGAAATGTCGACACCTCCGCCGCCCCGGTGATGGTCAACGTTCAGCCAAGCCAACGAAACGAGCCGTTCGTCCTGGTGCGGCCGGGTGGAATCGAGCAGCCGCTCGAGGTCGAACGACGCGGACGAGATAATTTCGTCGTGGCCGTGTCCGACTTCGCCCAGCGCGGCATCTACCGGGTCGCGATTCGGCGACCGGAAAGCGCCGGCGATTCGCCGGCGGAAAACGCAGACAAAAACGGCGCGGACAAAACGAACGACACTGTCGCCGCGGATCCAAAGGGCGCCGTAAATGCCTCGGCGACGGTCCCCGCCGGCGGAAAAACCTCGACCGCCCGAAAACTGGCTTGGGAAGCCGTCATGGCCGCCAACGGCCCGATGGACGAGTCGAAATTGGCCTCGATCGACGAACGGGGCTTGGCCGAGCGGATGTCGGGCACCACCGAAAATGGCAACTCGACCGCGGCTGGCGCGAATTCCGCGACCAGCGCGGACACGGCGAAAGCGGCGACGGTCGCGACCGCCGATTCGTCGGCCGGCCCGCGCTACCAGTGGGTTCCTCGTGGCCAGCCGATCAGCCTCACCGGCGCCGAAGTGTGGGGGCAAGACACGTGGTGGTGGCTTTTGTTGGCGGTGCTGGCGTGCCTGATTCTCGAATTGACGATCTTGGCCTGGCCGACTGCGTCGCAGTCGCTGGCCGCTCGACGGGAAACCGCCTGAAACGGGATGTTGCCGGATGTTGACTGAATTTCTAGGCCGGTTGATGGGGGTTGAAAACCTCCAGTCGATCAATTCGATGCGGATTTCCCTCGCCGCCCCGTGGGCCCAGGCCGGTCCGGCTTGGGTGCTGTTCGGCTGTGTCGGGCTGGCGCTATTGGCGCTCGTGTTCTATTCCCGTGGGCAGCCGCACGGGCATCCGAAAACGCGCGGCATCTTGGCCGTCGCCCGGGCGGTGCTGCTGGTGCTGCTGTTGCTCATGCTCGCCGATCCGGTGTTGAAGATGGATTTCACCAGTCGGCCGCGGCCGCTGTTGTGGGTGATGTTCGATGGCACCGAGAGCATGGAGATCCACGATGAAATGACCGACGCGGCCCGCGCCAAGCTGGCCGAGGCAGTGGGTCTGAATTCGCAGCAGGGCGCAGAAACATCCTCGCCGGTGAGCACGTCGGCCACGCAGTCCAAGAATCTCTCGCGGATGGATTACGTCAAGGCGCTCGTGAACCGCTCCGGCGACGACAATCTATTCGCCCGGCTGGAAAAAGAGTTCCGCGTCGAAACCTATATCTTGGATCGGCCCGACGGCGTGCGCCGCTTGGAGCCGGCCGAGGCGCCGCGCGAAACAATCGACCCGGCGTTTCTCTCGAAACAGTTGACGACCAAAGGCCAACTGACCGCGATCGGCACGGCGTTCGACGATCTGGCCCAGCGGCATTCGACGAGCAATCTCGCCGGCGTGGTGATGTTCAGCGACTTCGGCAACAACAATGGCCCGGCCCCGGCCGGAACGCCCGATTCGCCGGTCAAACGGCTGGGCGTGCCGGTCTATGCCGTCGGCGTCGGGCCGCAGACGGCGGTCGATCTGGCGACCGAATTGGAAATGCCGCGGCAATTGAAGAAAGCCGAGCGACAGGAAATCAAAGTCATCCTGCGGCAAACGGGTCTCGAAGGCCGGCGGGCGAAGATCTCGCTCGTGGCCCGGCGCAAGATTGGCCCCGATGTGTCCGACACCGACGTGATCGAGATCGGCTCGCGCGAAGTGCCGCTGCTCGGGCCGACCGTGGAAGAACGATTCGATTTCGTTCCGCAGCAGACGGGCGAATTCGAATTCGCCGCCGATGTCGAGCATCTCGAAGGGCAAGTCGTCGATCAAGGAAATCATGCCCGCCGCGATGCCACGGTGATCGACGATTTTCTGCGGCTGATGTACGTCGAATACGAGCCGACCTGGGAATGGCGGTTTATCAAGGAAGTGTTTCATCGCGATCCGCTCGTGGGGATGCGCGGGTTCCGCACCTTCTTGCGGTCGTCGGATCCGAAGGTGCGCACCACGAATCCGCTCTTCTTGGCGTCGATGGTGCCCAAGCGAAGCGATTTCCTGGCCAACGACGTGATCTTCCTCGGCGACATGCCGGCCTCGGCCCTGAACGAGCGGTTCTGCGAACTGACGCGCGAATTCGTCACCCAGTTCGGCGGCGGATTGGTGGTGATCGCCGGGCCGCGGTTCGGACCGGGCCAATTGGCCGACACGAAGCTGGCCGACATTTTGCCGGTGGTGGTGGATCCAACGGCGCATTTGCGCGACGAGCGGCCGTTCCACATGCAACTGTCGCTCGATTCGCTGCGCTACAAATTCATGCAGCTCGGCGACTCGCAGTCGGGGGGCGATGCGTCCGACGAAGCGAACCGCAAAGCGTGGGACAACATGGGCGAATTGCCCTGGTATCAGCCGGTGAAATGGGCGCATCCGCTCGCCACGGTGCTGGCCGAGCATCCCAGCGATCCGACCGCCGACGGCAAGGCCCATCAACCGCTCATCGCCATCCGCGAATTCCCCAGCGGCGGCCGAGTCGTGTATCTCGGCTTCAACGAAACGTGGCGGCTGCGTCGCAAATATGGCGAATTGTATTACCGCCAATTCTGGGGCCAGATGATCCAATACATCGGGCTCAGCAACCACATCGGGCTGGAAAAGCGATTCATCGTCAAGACCGATAAATTGCAATATAAGCCCGACGACCGCGTGCGGCTCACCGTGCAGGCCTACGACGCCAACTTCGAGCCGCTCACGCTCGACAAGCTGCCCGAGCATACGCTCACGGCCGAACTGCTTTCGCCCAACCGCTCGGCCGGCGGCCCGATCGAAACCGAAACGCTCAATATCTCGCAGCTCAGCAAGGGCACGTTCGAGATCGAATTTCCCGTGTTGATCGCGGGGGGCTATCGCGTGCGGGTCCATGATCCGATCACGAACCAAGCGAAGGAAGTTACCTTTCGAGTGGTGAATCTATCTCCCGAGCAACTCACGGCCGTGCGCAATACGGCGCTGCAAGATCAGATTGCCGGCGAAAGCCAAGGCAAGAGCTACGACCTGGAAACCGTCAACCGCTTGCCGAGCGAAATCAATCTGCATCCGGTCAAGGAAACGTCGACCAAGGTGTTCGCCTTGTGGAGCACCTGGCTTTGCTTCGGCCTGATGGTGGCCTTGATGCTCGGCGAATGGCTGTTCAGGAAATTGATCAATTTACCGTAAGCGAGAGGAAATCGCTGGTCGGCGGGGCCCTCCCTCGCTCACGCTTCGGGCTGGTGTCGCTTTGCGAAGCGTCCATACAAGCCCGAAGCGTTAGCGAGGGTGAACCGCCGGTAGATACCGGGTTCAACTCGGCCGACAAACAGAACGACAATCATGTCCCAATTAGCAACCCTTCGTGAGCAACTCGGCAGCCTTCGCCGGCGGCGGCAGGGCATTCGCCTCGGCACGGCCTTGGTGGCGCTCGTGGTCGCGCTGCTCTGGACGCTGGCGGTGATTTTTCTCTTGGATTGGCAACTCTCGATGTCGCGGCCGCAGCGGTTGCTGGCCATTTTGTTCGGCGCGGGCGTAATGATTTGGGCGTATTTGAAATATGCCCAGCCGTTCCTCGGCACGCGCGAGACCGAGTTAGACGTCGCGTTGATGGTCGAGCGGCAGCAGCAGATCGATAGCGATCTGGTGGCGGCGCTGCAATTCGAATCGCCCGAGGCGTCGAAATGGGGTTCGACGCAGTTGGAAGGGGCGGTGATTTCGTATGTGTCGGAATTCAGCCGCGGTTGCAACCTGCTCGAAGGCTTTTCGGCCGAGCAATTCGTTCGCCGTGGCTTGGCATTGATCCTCACGCTCGTGGTCGTGATTGGAGCGGTGCTTTGGCAGCCGCGCTACGCGGCGACATTTTTGAACCGCCTCGCCATGGGCTCGCGCCATTATCCGACCCGCACTTCGATCGACCAACTGACCGTCAACGGCACGGTCGTGGCCAGCGACGGCCAGATCGTTCGCAGCGGCTATGGGCAGCCGGTCGAATTTGCCGTTCAGGTTTCGGGCGAGATGCCGATCGACGTGCGGCGGATCGAGCTGACAAGCGTTGCCAGCGGCGTGTCGCGGCCGATCGAGCTCACGAGCCTCAAGCCGAAGATTCGCATGAGCTCCGCCGCCGAAAGTTCCGCTGCTGAAAGTTCCGCGGCCAACAGCGCTGCCTCGGATCCGAGCATTCTGTATTTCCGCGCCCAGTTGCCGGAGTTGGTCGATTCGTTGCAGTTCCAAGTGTTTGCCGGCGACGCCTGGACCGACCCGGCCCATTTGGAAGTGATCCCGCTCCCGGAAATCCAACCGACGCTCACGCCGACGCCCCCCGCCTATGCCCGGCAGTCGATCGCCACAAACGACGAGCCGGCCGGATCGCGGCAGCTATCGGTGCTGGAAGGGTCGCGGGTCGATCTGGAACTCGAGTGCTTGAACAAGCGGCTGACCGCCGCAACGCTGATCGTCGACAAGAAATCGTATCCTCTTGCGGCTCGCGATTCCGACGGCCGCCGCTGGGCATTGCCGGCCGCTGGCTCGCCGTTGGCCCGGATCGACGAAGCGACGAAATATCAAATCCAGGTGACCGACGAAGACGGCCTGCATTTGCCGCACCCGATGGAAGGCTATATCCGCATCAAGATCGACCGCCCGCCGACGATCACGGCTTCGGTCGACGTGCAATACTTTCTGCCGAACAGCGGCTTGCCGGAAATCCGCTACACCGTCAACGATGACTACGGCATTTCGGCGATTCGGGCGTTGGTCGAGATTCAACACGACGCGAGCCAGCACGATTCAACACAGCACGATTCAACACAGCCGGACGCAGCGCCGCCGGATGCAGCGCCGCCGGATGCCGGTGCGGTCGCCGTTTCCGCCCCGCAAACGCTCGATGTGCTGCCGATCGCGGCCGACAAGCCGCTCGTGCCGCCGAAAATTCCCTCCACCGGCATCTATCACCTGCCGCTTTCGACCTTGAACCTCGTCAAAGGCGATCAGGTGAAAGTAACGCTGCTAGCGACCGACTACCGCGGCGATCAGCCGGGAAAAACGACGAAATGCGAGCCGCTTGTGTTGCAGATCACCGACGAGAGCGGGATCATGGCGGCATTGGGCGAAACGGATCTCCGCGCCGCCCATCAAATGGATGTCCTCATACAACGCCAAACGCAAACCGGAGGGTTGAAATGACCAGGATGCAGCGACCCGACATGCAGCGACCCGACATGCAGCGACCCATCACTCGGCGTCACATTCACTCGGTTCGCCGGGTGCCGCTGCTGGCTTGCCCAGCAGTGCTCGGCGTTCTCGCACTAGTATCCATTGCGTTCGCAACCACCGCATATGCCCAGCGTCCGGCGGCAAAAACTCAGCTTGCCAGTCTCGACGCACCGCAAAATCCGCTCAGCCCCGATGCCCTGCGCGCCCGGCAAGAATTGCAGCAGCGTGCCCGCGATCTGGCACGCGAACTCGTCGGCAACATGCTCGACGTGCAATTGAAGCAGCTCGAGCAAAACGGCTTGCAAAAACTGGAAATCTATCGCGATATCCAAACGATGCGGAAGCATATCGACTCGCTCGTCGAAGCCGACATGCGCGAAGTCGTGGCCCTGTTGGTCAAAGCCCAGCAAGCCGACCCGAAAGACCGCGGCCCGCTGTTCACGCAAGCCCGCACCAAGATTCGCACGATCGTCACCAAGCTGCTCGCCGAACGGCAGAATCTGGCCCGGCGGCTGCGTGTCGCCGAATTGGCCGCCCAAGTTCGTTCGCTGATCGAAAAGCAAACCAACGTTCGCAAAACGACCGAATCCCTCTCGGATCAAGCCCAGCAGCGGCAGGTGGAACTCGCCCTGGTGACGATTCAAGACCAGCGCGATATCAAGAGCCTGTTCATTCAGTTGGTCGCCTCGTTGAAAGACGTGTCCGGCTGGGGCGGCGAACTGGGCGCCGGGGCCGCCGATGGCCTGCGGATTCTTCAAGCCGGGCAGGCGGGCAAGGAAGTCGACAACGCCGGCTCGTCGCTCGAATCGGCCAAATACGCCGCGGCCGTCAAGAGCCAGCAACTCGTGATCAACACCCTCAAGGCATTGCTCGACAAGCTCGAAGGCCTGCAAGGCTTGATCGGTTCGTCGAACGAAGAAGCGCTGGCCCTGGTGCGCGATCTGGAAAAACGTGAGGCCGAGGTCCGCAAGGAAACGAAGCAAGCCGACCTGCAAGACCAACCCACCAACGACAAGCTCGTCGATCAGCAGACCGAAATCCACAAAGACCTGGCGAAGCTGAATGCGACGCTAGAAAAAATCCCCGTCGCCCAAGCCGAGCTCGAGCAAGCCAAGGCCGCCACGCTCAAGGCAACCGGCGATCTGTTCGATGCCAAGCAGCCGGATGCGGTGGAACAAGAAACCAAAGCCATCGGCGATCTGGCCGAAATCGAGCACCGTCTCGAACAAGCCGGCGATCGGCAAACGGCCGACAAGAGCGCCGCCGAATTGGCCAAACAGCTTGAAAATCTAGAAAAGGCCCAGCAGCAGGTTGCCGAGGCGCAAAAGCAAGAACAGCAGGCCGCCACCGAAACCAAGGACAAGCCGCAACAGGCAGCCGGCGAGGATAAGCATGCCGCCGAGGAATTGGCGAAAGCCGCCGAGCCGTCGCCGTTGCCCGAGGCCGTGAAGTCGCGGATCGAAGAGGCCAAAGAAGCCGCCCAAGACGCCGCCAAGGCCGACGAGGCCGCTGCCACGCCGGCCGCCAAGGCCGCCGCCCAAGACGCTGCCCAAGAGGCCGTCGATCGCGCCGCCGCGGAAATTGCCGCTGCAATCAACGACACGAAGCTCGATCAGAAAGCCGTCTCGGCCGGCGAATTGGCCCGGGCCGCGGAAGCCCTCGAACGCGCCGCCGCCGCCGAAAAACAGGTCGCCAAGGAAACCGGCGATGCCGCCAAAAATAAAGGCCTGACCAAGGACGAAGCGAAAAAACTGGCCGACGATCAAGCGGAAGTCAAGCAGGTTGCCGAGAAGGTGGCGGAAGGAGTGAAAGACCGCTCCGCCGACGCCGCTGCCGCACTCGATGCCGCGAAGGCGCCAATCGACGACGCGGGCCACGATCTCGTGGCCGCCGAGAAGCAGCCCGGCGATGCCACGAAGCCGGCCGATGCCGATGCCGCGAAAAAGGCCGATGCCGCGGCCGGCAAGCTTGCCGAGGCCGCCGCCGATTTGCGCAAGGAAGTCGCCAAGGAAGCCGGCGAACTGGCCCAAATCGCCGACGAACAGCTCAAACCCGTGGTCGAGCGCCGCCAGGATGTGCAGGCCGAGCAGGCCAAGCAACCGGAATCGAAAGCCGCCGCCTTGGAAAATCTCAAGGAAGCCGAACACAAGGTCGCAGCGGCCCAAGCCGCCGAGCAGCGGGCCGAGGGCCATCCCGCAGCCGCCGCCGCGACGGAGTTAGCGCAAAAAATCGCCGATGCCGCCGACGCGCAAAAAGCGGCCGACCAAGCCGCGAACGATTTGGCCCAAGGCAAGGCCGATTCGTCGTTCGACGCCGCCACGGCCGAGCAGAAAGTTGCCGACGCGGCCGCGGATGCGAAGAAGGAAGCCGGCGATCAAACCGATGCGAAGTCGCCGGCGCACGACGCGGTCGACCATGCGTTGGACAAGGCCGCCCAAGCCGCCGCGGAAGCCGCGAAGCAAACCGTGGCCGGTAGCCCGCAAGCCGCCGACGCCGCCCGACAGGCCGCTCGCCAGGCACTCGCCGAAGCGGAAAAGGCGGCCCAAACCGAAGCCCAAGAAGCCGCCCAAGCCCCGGCCGGAAAGCCCGACCCCGACGCGCAAAAAGCCGTCGGCCAAGACGCGGCCGATGCCCAAAAACTAGCCGCCGATGCCGCCCCCAAAGCGGCCGAAGCCCTCGATCACGCGGCCGACGCCTCAGGCCAGGCCGAAAAGGCGCTCGCCGATAAGAACCAGCCCGCCGCCGCGCAGGCACAGCAAGCCGCCGACAAAGGCTTGGATCAAGCTGCCAAGCAAATCGCCCAGGCCGAAAAAGATTTGGCCAAGCAAGAGGCCGGCGAAGTCGGCCAGCATGCCGGCGAAATCGGTCAGTTGGCCAAGAACACCGCCCCGGTCGATCCCGACGCCGGATCGGCCCTGCACGAAGCCGAAAAGGCCGCCGAACAAGCCGGCCAAGGCGACAAACCGCAAGGCGACCAAGGCCAAGCCGACAAAGCCCAAGCCGACAAAGCCCAAGGCGACAAAGCCCAAGCCGATAAAGCTCAAGGCGACAAAGCTCAAGGCGATAAGCCGCAGGGCGACCAAGGCCAAGCCGATCAGCCGCAGGGCGATCAAGCCCAGGGCGATCAGGGCCAAGCGGCTGGCGACAAGCCGGCCGATGCCGCTGCTAAGGTGGGCGACGCTTTGCAGAAGGCAGATGCCAGCCTCGCCGCTCGGCAGCAACGGCTCGAAAACGCCAAGGATTTAGCCCAACAAATTGCTGCCGACGCCCAGAAGCAGCAAGATGCGCGAAACGAAATCGTCGCCGATGCCGCCAAGCTTGCCGAAGCCACGGCCGATGCCGCCGCGCAAACGCCCCCCGCCGGCCAACCGGCCGGCGATGCCCCCGCCGACCATCCGGCCGGCCAGCAGCAGAATGCTCCGCCGGCCACGCCGGCTCAACAATCAGCGGCTGCCGCGCTCAAGGGCGCCGAACAGAAATTCGCCGACGCCCAAACCCAAATCGGCCAAAATGCCGAACAAGTTTCCGGCCAAACCGAAGTCGCCAACCAGCCGATCAAAGAAGGCCTCGAAGCCGCCTCGCAACTCGGCCAAGGCGACCAACCTGCGGCCCAAGACCAGGGCCAACCGCATGACGCCGGCCAACCCGAGCAAGGCGATCACGGCCAAGAAGCCGGCGATCACGGTCAAGAAGCCGGTGATCATGGCCAAGAGGCCGGTGATCATGGCCAAGAGGCCGGCGATCATGGCCAAGAGGCCGGCGAACACGGTCAGGGCGAACACGGCCAAGGCCAAGGCGACCCGGCCCAAGCCCTCGGCACGGGCATTGTTCCCAACGCTCCGGAAGCGACCGCCCAACAGATCGCTGGACCGGAGGCTAATGCAGAAGCCGCCCAAGCTGCCGGCAACGAACCAGGTCAGGGCAGCGAACAAGGGCAGGGCAATGAGCAGGGGAACGAGCCCGGCCAGGAACAAGGCCATGGCCGCAAGGCCGAGTCGCACGTCGGCAATGCGTCGGCGGTCGGTGGCGGCGGCGCGGGAGTGAAATCGGGGCAGAAGACGAACAATGTCGTGCCCCCCGCGAGCGCCTTGCAAAACCAGCAAACCGCACTCCAACCGAACGACAGCCGCACTCCCGACGACGCCACCAAACACGAAGCCGAGCTTTCCAACCGCGCCGCCTCGAAAGAAGCCCCGTGGCTGGCCAAGCTTCCGCCTGAAGTCCGCAACGCCATCCGCGCCAAGGCACACAAGCCGGCCCCGAAGGTGTATGAAGACCGCTTGAAGAACTACTTCGAAAACATCCAGGACGGGAAATGACGAATGTCGAAGCACGAAGGTCTAAAGAATGACGAAGCACGAATGACGAATGGGCGCACCATCATCATTCGCGCTGTCGGCATCCCCTCGCCGTTCGCGCCGCCAACAGTTCGTCATTCAGTCATTCGTCATTCTTTAGACATTCGTCATTAGACATTAGTCATTTACACCCTCGTCATTAAACCTCGACACGACCCAAGTTGGAGCCCGCCATGTCCACCACTGCCGCCGCCCCTCCCACCGCTTCCGCCGCCGATGTTGCCGCCGTGCAACGTTGCGAACAAGCCTATAACCGTATTCGCGACGAGCTCGGCAAAGTGATCGTCGGGCAGGGCGAAGTGATCGAGCAGGTGCTCACCGCCGTGTTCGCTCGCGGCCATGCCCTGTTGGAAGGCGTGCCGGGGTTGGCCAAGACGCTACTGGTCAGTTCGCTCGCGCAGGCGTTGCACCTATCGTTCAAGCGAATCCAGTTCACGCCCGACTTGATGCCGAGCGACGTAACGGGCACGGAAGTGATTCAGGAAGATTTGCAAACCGGCGCCCGGCAATACAAATTCCTTGCCGGCCCGGTGTTTGCCAATCTGCTCTTGGCCGACGAAATCAATCGCACGCCGCCGAAAACGCAAGCCGCCATGCTCGAAGCGATGCAAGAGCGGCAAGTGTCGGCCGGCGGGCAGGTTCACAAGCTGCCGAATCCGTTCTTCGTGCTCGCTACGCAAAATCCGCTGGAGCAAGAAGGCACCTATCCGCTGCCCGAAGCGCAGTTGGATCGCTTCCTGCTCTATATCAAGGTGGATTACCCGAGCCCGGCCGAGGAATGGGAAGTCGCCCGCCGCGTGACAACCGGCCTGATGGGCACGATCACTCCCGTTCTTTCCGGCGACGATATCATCGAGATCCAGAAGCTGGTTTCGCGCGTGCCGGTCAGCGATCAAGTGTTGGGCTATGCCTGGGCGCTGGTTCGCGCATCGCGGCCGCACACGCCCGAGGCGCCCGATTTCGTCAACCGCTGGGTGAGCTGGGGGGCCGGGCCGCGCGGTGTGCTGACGCTCGTCACGTGCGCGAAGGCTCGCGCCATTTTGTACGGCCGCTACCATGCCACGGTCGGCGACGTGCAAGCGGTCGCCAAGCCGGCCTTGCGGCATCGCATCGCCAGCAACTACGCCGCGCAGGCGTCGAACGTCGGCAGCCAGCAATTGATCGACATGCTCATGGAAGCGATCCCGGCCGACAAGAAATACGAGAAACCCGCCGCCTAACAAGAGGGGCTAGGGACGAGGGGCGAGGGGCGAGTGAAGCAAGGCCACTCGCTCCCGCCCCGAATCCTGGCCCCCCGAGTTTTTTCCTCGCCCCCCGCCCCTCGCCCCTCGCCCATCACTATGGCAAAAAGCGTTCTCTCCCGTTATCTCGATCCCGAAGTGTTGGCCCGCATGGCGGACCGGCACATCGAGCCGCGCGGCTTGGTGATGGGCAATCTCGCCGGGGCGCATAAATCGCCCCTGTCGGGCTTTGCCGTCGAATTCGCCAGCCATCGCGAATATGTTCCCGGCGACGATCCGAAGCACATCGATTGGCGCGTTTATTTCACGCGCGAAAAATACTTCATCAAGCAATACGAGATGGAGACGAATTTCGTCTGCCATCTGATCATCGATTGCAGCGCTTCGATGCGCTACGGCGAAGATCGCGAGCAAAAGCTGCTGTACGCCGCCCAAATGGCCACGACGCTCGGCTATTCGATCATCCGCCAGAGCGATAAAGTGTCGCTGGCCACGTTCGACGATCGCCTGCGCGGCATCCTGCAGCCGAGCAATTCGATGGCCCAGGTGGTCCGCATGACCGACCATTTGGACGAGCTGAAGCCGGTCGAGAAAACGCGCATGTCCGAATGCCTGACCGAACTGGTCGGCCGGATGCATCGCCGCGAGATCGTGATGATCTTCAGCGATTTCTTCACCGATCTCGACGCCCTCGAGGCCGTGTTGCAGCGGATGCGCTATCATCGCCACGAGGTAGTGCTGTTTCAAATCATGCACCACGACGAATTGGCGTTCGAGCTCGATGGGATGATCAAGTTCCAGGGCCTGGAAATCCCCGAGGAACTGTTGGCCCAGCCCGAGGATTTGCGGCGCGGCTACTTGAAGGCGGTGGAAAAATTCAACGGCCGCTTCGAAGAAATCTGCCGCAACAACATGGTCGAGCGCATCTTGGTCGACACCAGCCGCAGCATGGGCGAAGTGTTCGTCGATTATCTCAACCAGCGCAGCCTGTTGAACCGCGGGCGATAGCCGGCGACGCTCGTGCAAGTGCGGGTCGATCCCGAACTGGGAACGATCGGCTGGCCCAACGGCGCCGACCTGGATGCCGACGTCCTATACGCCGCCGTCGCCGGACAATCCATTGGCATCGCACAGCAAAAAAGCGGTGCGGGCTAAGGCAAACGTAAATCAAGAACCGCAACCATCTAGCTTGGGCGTGCTGGCGGAACCAATGAAACGCTACACGAAGAAAAATTTCCCGACCGACAAGGTGCGGCGGTTTCTCGAGCCTGGGCCGATCGTGCTCGTAAGTTCGGCGTACAAAGGCCAGCGCGACATCATGACCTTGGGCTGGCACATGGTGCTCGGCTTTTCGCCGTCGCTCGTGGGCTGCTACATCTGGGACCAGAACCATAGCTACTCGCTCGTGCGCAGCAGCCGCGAGTGCGTGATCAATCTTCCGACATCCGATCTGATCGACGCCGTGATCGGCATCGGCAACTGCCACGGCCCGGAAGTCGATAAGTTTGCGAAATTCGGTCTCACCGCCGCCGCGGCCAGCGAAGTGTCGGCCCCGCTGATCGCCGAGTGCTACGCCAATTTCGAATGCAAGCTCACGGACGCCAAGCCGGTCGACCGCCACGGCCTGTTCATTTTCGAGGTGGTCAAGGCGCACGTCGCTGTGTCGCCCAAGTACCCCAAAACCGTTCACTACCGCGGCGATGGCGTGTTCATGATCTCGGGCCCGTCGAAGAGCTATCGCCGAAAATTCAAGCCGGAGAACTTGTAGGGGAGGCTGTCGAGCTTTGGATCGCTGCGTACACCAAATGCCGGCGGGGTCGCGCGCCGGATTTCGGGCCGCGCCACGAATCGCTTCGGCGCGTGCTCATAAGTCATCCGGCGACAACCCAGTCCGCTTCGCAACTCGCGCGAGCATTCGCGGCCCGATTCTTCACCGTCGTGGAAAGCAAAGACGAAGTCCGGTCGTCCGGGAGATGCCAGTGTGCGATGAGAGCCGCCTTGTCTCTTGATCGACCAGCCATTTCGCAGGAGCACAGCCAATCCTTGCCCGCCTTGGTCGATCGCCATTGGCTCATGCGACCTCCGAGAAAACGCCGGCTAGTTCTGGTACGGCTTCGCCGTGTTCCCGACGGTCGGCGACACGCGGAGCGCAAGCACTTCAGCCCGAGCAACCGCTTCCTCGCGCGTTGCACCGTACGCCAATACGCCGTCAAGTTCTAAGACCTCCGCGAGCCAGCGGCCGTCGTCTTCCTGTTCGATTTCAACGGAAAGGCTCATGGCGAGAATCTCGTTCGTGCGCAGCGGTTGTAAATGCTCTGTGTCCTACTTGCGTCACAACAGGTGGACAATCTTCTAGTCTCCTTCCGCCGGCGGCGGGGCGAAGCCGCGGCGCAAGGTGTTTTCGGTCACGGTGCGCTCGACGACGAATTGCAGTAGGTAGTCGGGGCCGCCGGCTTTGTCGCCGATGCCGGAGAGCTTGAAGCCGCCGAACGGCTGGCGATTCACCAGCGCGCCCGTGATCGGGCGGTTCAGATACACATTGCCCGCCAAAAGCTCGCGGGCAGCGCGGTCCAAATGGGCCGGGCTGCGGCTGTAGATGCCGGCCGTCAGGGCGTAGTCGGTGTCGTTGGCGATCCGCAACGCTTCGCCCAAATCGGCGGCGCGGATCACCGACAACACCGGACCGAAGATCTCCTCCTGCGCCAATCGGCTCGACGGCTGCACGTCGGCGAAAATGTGCGGGCCAATGAAATAACCGCGCTCGGCCAACACGCCGATATCGACCGCCAGCACCTCGCGGGCCTCGCGGCGGCCGAGATCGATGTAGCCGCGGATTCGCTCGAACGCCTCGGCATCGATCACCGGCCCCATTCGCGACGACGGATCGTCGGCCGGGCCGATCTTCAAGCTGCGCGCCGATTCGGTGAGCCGATTCAAGAAGGCCTCATACGCCGAGCCCACGACGATGCACCGCGAGCAGGCCGAGCATTTTTGTCCCTGGTAGCCGAAGGCGCTCGTGACGGCGCCGGTCACGGCTTCGTCGAGATCGGCATCGTCGTCGACGATGATCGCATTCTTGCCGCCCATCTCGATGATCACACGTTTAACTTGCCGGATGCCTGTGGCGCTGGCGGAAATTTCGGCCGCGCGGCGGTTGATCGCCAGGCCGACGGTCCGCGAGCCGGTAAATGCGATCAGGGCGACGTCGGGATGATCCACGAGCGCGGCGCCGACGACTTCGCCTTGGCCCGGCAGATAGTTGAGCACGCCCGGCGGCAAGCGCACGTCGTTAAAAACATCCATCAGCTTTGCGGCAATCACTGAGGATTGCTCGGCGGGTTTCATCACCACCGTGTTGCCGGTAGCCAAGGCGGCGGTGGTCATGCCGGTGAGAATCGCCAGCGGAAAATTCCACGGGGCGATCACGGCCGCGACGCCGCGGGGCAAATACTCGGTGCGATTTTCTTCGCCCGGCACGTGCACTTTTCGCCCGGTGTCCAGGGCGACGGCCGCTTGGGCATAATACTCGCAATAGTCGATCGCTTCGCAAACGTCGCCATCGGCTTCGCGCCATGTTTTGCCGCATTCGGCCACTTCCCAGGCGGCCAATTCGAATCGCCGGCTGCGCAGCGCTTCGGCCGCTCCCAGCAAATACTCGGCCCGGCCTTGAGCGCCGAGCGCGATCCAAGCCGGCAGTGCGCGCCGAGCCGCGGCGACCGCATCGGCCGCATGCCGCGATTCCGCCGCCGCCACGATGCCGACGGTTTGGGCGAAATCCGAGGGATCGATCGATTTCAGCGAGCCGCTGGTCGCCACCGTCTGGCCGTCGATCCACAGCGGATAGGATTGCCCCATCTCGGCGCGGACATGATTCAGCGCTTCGCGCATCCGCAACCGGTTTTCGGCAATCGCGAAATCCGCCAGCGGTTCGTTGCGGAAACAGGCTTGAGGCTTGAGGCTTGAGGCGGTGAGGCTGTCAGGCGGTGAGGTTTCGGGATGCTTTCCGACGCCGATCGAACTTTCTTTGATGTCCTCGCCCCTCGCCCCTCGCCGCTCGCCCCCACTTTGATTCGCCATAGTTCCCTCCTGGCCCCTGATCCCCGACCCTTGACCACTTTCCTCGCCCCTCGCCCCTCGCCCCTCGCCCCTCTCTTCCGGATTCATCAGCAACTTTTCCACGGCAACATGTTGCGACAGGCTGGCACGGACGAACGATTCATTCGACGTGTTTTCCAGCAGCCGGCGCACCAAATACGCCATGCCGGGAATCAACTCGCCATAGGGCATGTAAATTCGCATCCGTTGGCCGAGATCGACGATGGCCTGTTTTTCCGGATCGGCCATGCCGTAAAGCATCTGGATTTCGTAGGCGCTCGGCGGCAGGCCGAGGAATTGGGCCGTCGCGATGCCGTGGGCCAGCGAACGGACGTTGTGGCTGCCCAGCGCCGGGCGCAGCAGGTCGGCGCGTTGCAGAACGCGCCGCGATGCTCGCTCGAAATTCGCGTCGGTTTCGAATTTATTGCGAAACACCGGCACGGGCCAGCCGCTGGAAATCGCATGCACCGTCTCGTAGTCCCAATAAGCCCCTTTCACGAGCCGCACCCAAACCGGCGTTCCCCGCTCGACGGCCCAATCGGCGAGCCGCTGCAAATCGCGCTCGGAATCTCGCAAATAACATTGGATGACGATCCCGACGTCGGGCCAATCGCGAAACTCGTCCTCCGCCAGCACCGATTGAAAAATCGCCAACGTGAGATCTTTGGCCGCGTACGATTCCATATCGACATGCACATGTGCCCGATGCCGCCGCGCGGTCCGCAAGAGCGTCCGCAAGCGGGCGGCGACTCGCTGCGTGGTTCCGTCCGGATCGATGGGGTCGAATTGGCTATCCAGCGCCGAGAGTTTCACCGACACATTGACGCGCGGGATCGGCCCACGATCGTCGCGATCCAATCGCGTCACCTCCGGCCAGACGTTTACGGTCGGAGCGATCGCTTCGATCAGTTCGACATAGGCCCCGAGATACCGCTCGGCCTCGACTTCGCTGGTGACCGCCTCGCCGAGGATATCGAGCGTGAAGGCCCGTTTGCCGAGCCGTTCGGCATATGCCGCTTCGAGCACTTCTTTAGCCGAGCTACCGGCGATGAAACGGCGTGCGTTCGCCGCGGCGCCCGTCCGGGCGGCATTCGCCAGCATGTGCTGGGCGGGGCCGAAGCCGCGGGCGACATCCAAGCCGACGCGAGCCGCGCTCGGCAATCGATCGCGCACCGGCCCGAGATACTCTTGCAAATGCCGCGCGACACTCTTGCTGTCGGCGAGCATCGGCAGCACGTCGATGAAGCGAAACATTTGCACTTTGACCGCTTCGTCGCGCATGGCCCATTCCATGAGCCGCTCGTCCCACCAGCCGCGCTGCAGAAATGTGAGCCGGCGGGTGTCGAGGTGCGCAAGCAGCCAACGGCCGACTTCTTGTGTCGTTCGCTCGATGCTGGCCAAGTCGGCCGCGCTGAAGTCGGCGGGTAGCGAAGGCTGCGGCAAGACGAGGGGCCAGGGGTCGGGGGACAGGGGCCAGAGAATCGAGGCGCGATCGACATCGACGGCAAGTCGCGGACGGTAGTCCGCTGCCATCGGCCGATCTGCACGCTCGCTCCAATTATTAGCCCTCGCCGGTCAAGCTAGAAGAGCAGATTCCGCCGCGAGCATTCGCCGGGAAGCCCGCAGCGCAAGCAAGGACGGAAGAGGGAGTTCGGCCGCAAATGACGGCAGCGCCGTCGTCGGGGCAGCCCCGCGCCGGAAACCGCGCCTAGAACCATCCCTTTTTGTCCACAATATAGGTCTGATAGAAATCGGCGTCGCTCTTGGTCAGATAGATGATGCCCTCGACCAAACCGATAATGCCCATCGGAATCGCGCCGATGCCGCAGGTCAGCACCGACACCAGCAACATAATGAGGCCTGGTTTGGTCAGTCCGATGATGAACTTATGGATCCCCAAGGCACCGATCAGAATTCCACAGATTCCCGCGGCAACGCGTTTGCTGCTATCCGCGCTCGGCTGCGACATTTCTTCACCTTGATTTGAGAGGACTTGCAGTAACCGCTGAAGCCGCAGAAAAATCCCGCTGTCCGTGTCGGCACCGCGACGCCACCATCGGACAAGCAATATACCTCCCACGAGCTAGACAAGCTATCATCACCCGAAAGTTTTCTCTGCCCGCTTCCGCTGCGATGCGTGGCGAGCGGTTCTTGACAACGCTGCAGAACGGGGTAACACTTAATTAGCACTTTGTATTACCGGCGGAGGCTCAGAAATGATGAAAACGCTCACGAAGCATGGCAACAGCTATGCGCTGGTGATCGACAAGCCGATTCTGGAATTACTGCACATCACGCCCGACACGCCGTTCGAGATCATGAGCGACGGCCAATGCCTCGTGCTCACGCCGGTTCGCGATGCCAAAGAAGAAAAGAAATTTCAAAAGGCACTCGAAATGGTCCATGCCCGATTCGGTCGAGCGATGCAACGCCTTGCGGAGTAGCCGTTCATGGCGGCGCCCTGCTTCCTGGATTTCGGCCGGATTCTGCGGGTGCATTTCTGATCGAGTCGTACGGCGGCATCCACGGCCTGCGAGATGAGGGACTCTTGCATTCGGCGGTCGCGATGCCGCAGGGCCTCGTTTGGCGGGCAGCTCTTGCATGCGGACTTCTTCGAGATGGCCGCGGCCTACCTTTTTCACATCGTGCAGAACCATCCATTCATTGATGGCAACAAACGAACCGGCGCGGCTGCCGCAATTATATTCCTGGCGATGAACGACATCGAAATTGCAGCCGACGAGGATGGCTGGGTTGAACTGACGCTGTGGGTCGCGCGCGGAGAGTCGCGCAAGCCGGAAACCGCCGAGTTCTTTCGGTCCCGCGCCCGCCAGGCTCCTTAGGGAAGTTGGTCGCCGATTTGGTCCGCTGGCGGGCGCGGCGGTCGCGAACGATTACGATTCACCGATGCCTGAATTCACCCACCAGCGCCACAAGCCGCCGACGCCATTGGCCCGGCCGCGCGAATTGCTGCTCGCTTGCGCGCCGTTGCGCAGCAATATCAATCTTTCGCACATCGTTCGCATCGCCGGCTGCGCGGGAGCCCGGCGATTGATTTGCTGCGGCCATGCGAAGATTGTCGACAAGATTGCCCGCGATGGGGCCGACACCGTGGCGATCGAAGTCCACCGCACGCTGCCGCCGGTGCTGCGGGAGCTAAAAGCGACCGGCTACCGGTTGGTCGGTTTGGAGCAAGCGACGGGCTCGCAAAATTTGCACACCTACCGCTTCGAGCGCAAGACGGCCCTGGTGATCGGCAACGAGCGTCTCGGCCTGACGGAAGAAGAGCTGCGCCCGCTCGACGACGTCGTGGAAATTCCCGTCTACGGCCTGCCGTATGCCTACAACGTCGCCACCGCCACGGCGATGGCCGTCTACGAATATTGCCGGCAATTTCCTTCCGGATAAACTAGTTATCAAATCCCTTTTCGGAGAACTACATGAAAACCGCGTACACGCAGTTGTCCAGCGAGACGGAAAATGGTGGATCGGTTGGATCGAAGAGATGACAGGGCATTAATGCGCAATCCCGTACGCGCAGCGGGCTGTTGGCCGATTTAAGGATCGCGCTCAGCGAAGCACTCGAAATGAACCGAGCCGAGGCAATTTCGGCCGCCAAGGATGCTTACGAAGAAGTGAGCATCGAATTGTGAAACGGCGCGATTTGCTTGCCCACATGGCGGATAACGGCTATTCGCTGGTGCGAGAAGGCGCGAAGCATTCGTGGTGGGCAACCCGGTCAATTCTCATCGAACGGCCGTGCCCCGGCACAGGGAAATCAGCAATCCGCTCGCAAAGAAGATATGCCGGGCTCTAGGCATTCCTGAGCCATAGCGGCTTGACCACCCCCTGCGCTGCAACGTACATTCGGGTGTTCGAAAACGACTGTTTCCGCCGAATTTTTCGAGGTTTCTCTCTTGCCGGGTACTTGCGTTATCGGTTTGCAGTGGGGCGACGAGGCCAAGGGAAAACTCGTCGATCTGCTCACCGAACAACATGATATGGTCGTCCGCTATCAAGGCGGCGCCAACGCCGGCCATACGGTCGTCGCCGGCGGGCAAACGTATAAGCTCTCGCTCATCCCCAGCGGCATTCTCTCGCCCGGCGTGCTCTGCGTCGTTACCGGCGGAGTCGTCATCCATCCAAAAAGCCTGCTCGGCGAGATCGATCAATTGACGGCCCGCGGCATCGCTTGCGGCCAGAATCTGGTGATTAGCGATCGGGCCCATGTGATCTTCCCGTGGCACATCGCCGAAGATCGCGCGATGGATGCCAGCCTCGCCGGCGGCGAAGCAATCGGCACCACGCAGCGCGGCATCGGCCCTTGCTATCGCGACAAAGTCGGCCGATCGTTTGCCATCCGGCTCGGCGATCTGTATCGCGACGATTTTCGCTCGCGGCTGGCGCATATCGTGAAAGCCAAAAATCATGTTCTGTCGTTCTTGAACGGGCAGGCTCCCGAACTTCCATTAGATGCCGACGCGATTTTCGCCGAATACACGGCCTATGCCGAGCGGCTTCGGCCCTACGTCGCCGATACGACCGCGTTGCTCTTGGACGCCGTCGAAACCGGCAAGCGGCTCTTGTTCGAAGGGGCCCAAGGAGCGCTGTTGGACATCGACCACGGCACGTTTCCTTTCGTCACCAGCAGCAATAGCTCGGGCGTCGGCGTGTCGAGCGGGTCGGGTGTGCCGGGACGATGGATCACGCGCACGATCGGCGTGTTAAAAGCGTATTCGACGCGCGTCGGCGGCGGGCCATTTCCCACCGAGCAGAACAACGAAATTGGCCAGCATATTCGCGAGCGGGGCAACGAATATGGCACCGTTACTCGCCGCCCGCGGCGCTGCGGTTGGTTTGATGCCGTCGCGGCCCGCTATACGGCCCGGCTCAGCGGCGTCGATTCGCTGGCGATCATGCTGCTGGATGTGCTGGCCGATCTGCCGGAACTGAAGATTTGCACGGCTTACGAATTGAATGGCCGGCGGGTGACCCAGTTCCCAAGCCATGTCGATGATTTGCGGCATGCCGTGCCCGTGTATGAAACCATCCCGGGCTGGGAAAAGGAAATCACGGGCGTGCGGCGAATGGAAGATTTGCCGACGGGAGCAAGGTTGTACCTCGACCGGCTCAGCGAATTGGTCGGCCAACCGATCGATGTCGTGTCGGTCGGGCCCGACCGCGAGCAGACGATGTTTAGGGGCGAGGGACCGGCGAGCAGGGGCGAGCGACGAGGGGCGAGGGGCGAGTAAAGCCATGGCACGCGGCAACGGGAGAAAATCGCGAAACCGCAAGCGCGATTCGATCCATAACGGCGTGCTAGCTCGCTTGCGGTTTCGCGCGTCGGGCTCGCAAATGCTTCAGGCCTTAGCGGGCGAGGAAAACTTGCTCACCCTCGCCCCGCGCACCTCGCCCCTCGTCCCTCTATGACCGCCAGCGAAGCCCGATTGCCGCGGCACATCGCGGTCATCATGGACGGCAACGGCCGCTGGGCGCAGCGGCAGGGTTTGCCGCGCATCGAAGGGCATCGCCGCGGCGTGGCCACGGTCCGCCGCACCACCGAGGAATGCACCCGCCTCGGTATCGAGCAACTGACGCTGTATTGCCTCTCCAGCGAAAACTGGAAGCGCCCGCAGGAGGAACTCGATTTCCTCATGCACTTGCTCGAGCAATACATGATCGAAGAACGTTCGACGATCATGGAGCAAAACATTTCGGTTCGCATGATCGGCCGCCGCGAAGGGATTCCGCCGGCCACGCTGGCGGAAATGGATCAAACCATCGCCATGACGGCGTCGAATTCCGGCACCCGGCTTTGCCTGGCAATCAACTACGGCGGGCGGGCCGAATTGCTCGATATGGTCCGCCGCGTGGTGGCCGATGTGGAATCCGGGCAACTCGAGCCGGCCACATTTTCAGAAGCGACAATTCAAGATCGGCTCTACACGGCGGGGATGCCCGACCCCGACCTATTGATCCGCACGGCCGGTGAAATGCGGGTCAGCAATTTTCTTCTTTGGCAGATCAGCTACGCCGAGATCTGGGTGACCGACCGTTGCTGGCCCGAGTTCGAGGAAGCCGATTTGCATCGGGCGATCGAGGCCTATGCCGCCCGCCAGCGCCGCTTTGGCGGATTGACGGCGTAGGTGAAGGTTTCGATGCGACGAGCAACCCTTATTTTCGGCCGGAGGAGTTCGTAGAATGTGTGCCGCGGCCGGCTCCCGGCAGTGAGCGCCTTGCCGCTCACGAAACGTCGACCCGTCAGTTTTGCCTGGCCGAGCCACTGGTCCCTTGTCCCTAGCCCCTCGTCCCTCGTCCCTTGTCCCTCGCCCTTCCCCATGCTTCGTTGGCGATTGCTCCTCGGCACGATGTTTATCGCGGCACTCGTCGGCCTGTGTTGGCTCGATGGGACCGGCGTCGCTGGCCTTCCGCCGGGCGGCTGGCTCTTTCCGCTGGTGGTGCTACTGAGCATCGTGGCCAGTGGCGAAATGCTGTGGATGTTCGCGACCCGGCCGGCCGATGAACGGCCGAGTGCGTGCCTCGTGTACTTCGGGAACCTTGCCATCGTCGGCATCAATGCCGTGCCGCTTTTCTGTCGGGCCGGGCAAACGGCGTCGCCCGTCGCGCGGCTTGGCTGGCCGATGGCGGCGTTTTTGGTAGCAGTGCTGATTGGGTTCGTCGGCGAAATGCGGCGTTACGAGCGGCCCGGCCAATCGCTGGCTCGGCTGTCGCTGGCAATCCTTGCCCTTGTTTATGTTGGCCTGCTGTTGAGTTGCGCCATGCAGCTTCGCATCTTGCGCGGCGGCCCCGGCGACCGCGGCAACCACGTCGGTCTGACCGCCGTCGCCTCGCTGATTGCGGTGGTGAAGATGGGAGACACGGGAGCGTACACGGTTGGCCGGCTTTTCGGACGGCATAAGATGACGCCGCTGCTCAGCCCCGGCAAAACGTGGGAGGGGTTTGTCGGGGCGGTCGTGTTCGCCGCGGTCGCCGGTTGGCTCGTGCTCCGGCTTTTGCCGGGAGCGATTGGCGGCCCGGATGTCGCACTCGGCTCGGTCCGCGAACCGCTCGGTCGCTGGCAGTGGCTCGCCTACGGCATCATCGTCGGCATCGCCGGCCTGTTGGGCGATTTGGCCGAATCGCTGATCAAACGCGATTCAGGCCGCAAGGATTCGAGCCCCTGGATGCCCGGCTTCGGCGGCCTGCTGGACCTATTGGACTCGATCCTCTTCGCCGCCCCCGTGGCATGGCTCTGCTGGGCCACGGGCTTAGTGTAACGGCTGGACTGGGCGATTTTATCGAGTTGCGGCTTCTTAGGCGATGCGCCCCGCCGTAGCTCAACACGACACAACATCTTTTGGGATAAGCAGTTGCGTATTTTGCATCGCATTTTACTGGCCTTGGCGCTTCCACTTCCGCTATAGTTAAGGGGTGGTAAGCAATTTTTGGAGCCGGTCGGCGCTGCTCAAGAGAGCGGCGCCCTAATAGATGACAGAAACGACAATCTCCGTTCTCGACTCGAAGACGCTCCTGTCGATCTTCGGTCCGCGCGACCAGTTTCTCCGCAAGATTCGCTCCGCGTTTGGAGTGGATATCTCGGCACGGGATGAGCGCATCCATGTCGAAGGGGAAGAATCGTCGGTGCGGAAGGCCACCGCCGTGTTGGAGCAATTGAAGGGGCTAGCCGAACGCAAGGGAGCCGTTCACGCGGCCGACGTGGCCGAGGTGCTCGCGCACATTACCGGCAACGGCATCGCTTTGGCCGATCAACGGCCCATCGAAGTGCTCCAGGCAGGGCGAACGGTGCGGCCGCGAACCGCCGGGCAAGCGCAGTATGTCCAAGCCATTTTGGACTACGATCTGGTGTTTTGCACGGGCCCGGCAGGCACCGGCAAGACCTATTTGGCCGTGGCGATGGCGGTCGCCGCGCTGAAGCAGGAGAAGATCCGCAAAATCGTACTCGTGCGGCCGGCGGTCGAGGCGGGCGAAAGCCTGGGCTACTTGCCCGGCGATTTGCAGGCCAAGATCAATCCGTATCTTCGGCCATTGCTCGACGCTTTGCGCGAGATGATGGATTTCGAGCAGGTGAAGCGCTATACCGAACA
The DNA here is from genome assembly GCA_036267355.1 of Pirellulales bacterium. Classification (NCBI taxonomy): domain Bacteria; kingdom Pseudomonadati; phylum Planctomycetota; class Planctomycetia; order Pirellulales; species Pirellulales bacterium. Next base: position 50,412 of record DATAWG010000023.1, read on the forward strand.
AGATGTGATCGAGATGATCCCGCTGGCCTACATGCGCGGCCGGACGCTGAACGATGCGTTCATCATTCTCGATGAAGCTCAAAACACGACCGTGGCCCAGATGAAAATGTTTCTGACGCGGATGGGCATGGGCTCGAAGATCGTGGTTTCCGGCGATACGACGCAGGTTGATCTCCCGAGCCACGCCCGCAGCGGGTTGATTGACGGAATCGGCCGATTGCAAGAGATCGAGGGCTTTTGCCACGTGCAGCTTACGGGGGCGGACATCGTTCGCCACCGTTTGGTGCAAGATATCGTGCGCGCGTATGAAGACGAGCCGCGACGGCGTAGATAGGGCAAGCCAAGCACGGCGGAAAAACGATGCGAAGCAACGGACAATACGACGCGCGAAACCGCAAGCGAGCATCCCTCCTGCTTTGTGACGGATGCGCGCTTGCGGCTTCGCGCGTCGCGCACCGCAATACGCGGCTTCGCTTGCCTCCTCGCTCCTCGCGCTTCGCCCCTAGCCCCTAGCACCAATGGCCAACGGACAGAAACGAAACCGATCGCAGCGCGTGGCCGCGCTCGAACTGCCGCCCGGCATGTTCGATCGATTCGTCGAGTCGCTGCAGCGGGCGGAGGTGCTGTGGCGGATCGCGCTCTGCTTCGCCGCGGCGCTGGTGATGTGGTGCATGCTCGGCGGCTGGGCTCCGCCGTTCCCCTATCGGCTCGGTTATACGCCGGGCCGCGATATCGATGCCAGGGTGACGTTCCAACGCCTCGATCACGAGAAGACGAACGAAGCCAAAACCAAGGCCGCCGCCCAGGTGGTGTATGTCTATACGCAGGATCCGGCGCCGCTCGTGCAACTGCGAGCCGCGCTAAAAAATGCCGTGGCCGAAGTCGGCGCGGCGGCAAACTTGAAGGCGTTGCGGCCAAAAATGTGGGACGAATTTTATCCGCCCCCCGGTGCGACAAACGTCGCCCTCAGTCACGCCGATATGGAACGCGATTTTCAGAAATTCCATGCCGCTGTCGAGACGAAAGAACTTCGCACGTCGTTTGAAAAGGAAATCGACCGCGCGTTCGCCGAACTGGAGCAGAAGGGGTTTTTGTCGCAGTTGCACCAGACCGCCGGAGAGGTGGAAGGAAACCAGACGCAAATCGAGGTGCATCCGGTCGGCGATCGATCTTTTCCGATCTTTGTGCCCGTGTCCGAAGTTCTCTTCGGCGAAGCGATCGCCCAACTCCACAACCGCTTGAAGACCGAACTCGGCTCGCCCGAAATCGCGCAGCTCGTCTTTTTCTGGCTTAAGCCAAAACTTACGAGCGTCAAGGATCAGGCCACGCTGAAGTACGACGACGAGGCGACGCAAACGAAAATCCACGACGCCGAAAAAAACGTTCCCGATTATTACAAGACCTATTCGAACGGCATTGATCCCGTCCGCCCGCCGGAGGGGCGCGGCGACCTGCTGGCCAAAGGCGGCGTGCCGCTCGATAACTTGACCATGCGCTTGCTCCGCCGGGAATATCAGGCCGAAATCGCCCAACTCACGGGCGGCGAGAAGCTTTATCGCGCCGCGGCCCTCTTGGGAATGTTCGCGGCGTTGTTCGGGCTGTGCGGAGTGTATATCTTCGCCCGCAGCCGCGCGGTGCTTTCCGATTTTCGTCGCTTCGCAACGCTGCTGGGATTGTGCGTCGTCACCGTCGCTCTTTGCAAGATGGCGGGCGACGAGGCCTGGATGACCTCGAACGAGGCGTGGCTCGATGCCGGCGACGCATGGCGCGCCGAGCTTGTTCCGCTGTTGCTCTTCGCGATGACCGTGGCGATTGCCTATCACCAGGAGCTCGCATTGCTGTTGAGCGCGGCGATGTCGCTCGTGGTCGTGCTCGGGCTGGGACAAGGATTGCCCGAATATGTCACGCTCCTTAGCGCTTCGGCGACGGCCATATTTCTCCTCGGCCGAATTCGCACGCGCAGCAAGTTGATCTACGTCGGGCTCTGTTGCGGAGTGGTGGGAGTATTGACTTCGATCGGGGTTCATCTGCTCGACGGGCAACCTTGGAACTACATTCTGCTGCGCGAGGCGGGCCGGATCGGCTTGTGCTGCGTCGCGGCCGGATTCCTCATGACCGGGCTGTTGCCGTTCATCGAAAAGACGTTCGGCGTGTTGACCGATATCAGCCTGCTCGAAATCGGCGATATCGCCCATCCGCTATTGCAGGAATTGGTTCGCCGAGCCCCCGGCACGTACAACCATTCGATCAACGTGGCCTCGATTGCCGAAGCCGCCGCGGAAAGCATCGGGGCGCACGGGCTGCTCGTTCGCGTCGGAGCTTATTTCCACGACATCGGCAAAATGCTCAAGCCGGGCTATTTCGTCGAAAATCAGGGGCTAGAGGCCGACCGCCATCAAGACCTGCTGCCCGCCATGAGCACGTTGATCATCATCGCGCACATCAAAGACGGGGCCGACCTGGCGCGGCAACATCACTTGCCGCGACCGATCATCGATTTCATTCTCCAGCATCATGGCACGACGCTCGTGGAATATTTCTTCCGCCGAGCCAATCGCCAGAGCGAAAACGATCCGAACGCTGCCGAGGTCGACGAAAGTTCGTATCGCTATCCCGGTCCGAAACCGGCTACGAAAGAAGCGGCCGTGCTGATGGTGGCCGATGCGGTGGAAAGCGCCAGTCGGGCATTGGTCGAGCCGGCGCCGTCGCGCATCGAAGCGCTGGTGCACGAGATCGCCATGAAGCGATTGCTCGATCGCCAGTTCGACGAGTGCGGCCTGACGTTGCAAGAGTTGCAGGAGATCGAAGAAAGCTTGATTAAGTCGTTGATCGCCGTCTACCATGGCCGCGTGAAATACCCCGACCAGCAAACAGCCTAATTCGATCGAGCCTCCGATGTTTGCCATCGAAATCAACAACCGGCAGTCGCACGTCGATGCCGACCTCGAGCGGATGCGAGCTGCCGTTGCGGCCCTGCTGGAAGAAGAGGGCCTTGAAAGCGCCGCGATCAATATCGCTCTGGTCGATGACCGAGCCATTCACGATCTCAACCGGCGATTTCTCGACCACGACGAAGCGACCGACGTGCTCAGTTTCTTGTTGGACGACTCTGCCGGCCTCGAAGGGGATGTCGTCGCCAGCGCGGAAACGGCCCTTCGCTCGGCAGCCCGATTCGGCTGGCCGGCCGACGACGAACTGTTGCTCTACGTCGTTCACGGAACTTTGCATTTGATCGGATACGACGATCGGGATGCTGCCGCGCAAGGCGAGATGCGGAGCCGCGAAAAGCATTATCTCGCGGCCCTCGGCATCCAGGTGAAACACGACGAGCCGCCGATGGAACAGGCCGGTCGCGTCGGCCTATGGAGCGAATGAACCTGATGGCGCACCTCGCTGGGCTTGTGAAAGAATGGGGACGGGCTTCAGGCCGGACGAAAAGGCCCGAAACAAGCGGATTATGCGAGGTGCCCGTCTCCCTTCTGTCACGCCCGCTGCCCCGACATCCGCGGAGATAATTACTCGTGATACTGTGGTTTCTGGGCACGCTCGTTTGTTTGGCGATCGCGTCTTATGCGGCCGTCGGCGTTCGCTGCTTGCGCCGCTTCAGCCGGGCCCGGCTGGACGAACTTTGCCGCCAGGAGCACACGCGGCCGCTGTTCAGCCAGATCGTCGAGCAGCGAGACCGGGCCACCCTCGGCGCCGAAAGTTTGCAAGTGCTCGCCACGCTGGCCGTGATCGTGTCGGGCGTGGCCTGGACGCGGTCGCTTGCGGCCGCTTCGACAGGAGCGGAGTGGCTGGAATCCGTGGAAGCGATCGTCGGCGGAGTCGTCGTCTTGTGGTTTGCGTTGGTATGGTTGCCGACGAGCGTGGCCCGGCTGTGGGCCGACTCGTTCGTGCTGCATAGTTGGTCGCTATGGAAGGCCGCGGCGGTGCTGCTGGCGCCGTCGGTTTGGGGCGCGGAACTGCTTTGCAAGTTGTTTCGCCGCCTGTCGGGCCGAAAGGTGGAGCGGGTGACTGAAGAATCGCTGGAAGAGGAAATTCTCACCATCGTCAGCGAAGGGGAACGCGAAGGGCTCTTGGAAGAAGATGCCCGCGAAATGATCGAAGGCGTGATCGAGCTGGGCGACGTCACCGTGGCCCGGATCATGACCCCCCGAACCGACATGGTTTCGATGCACGTCGATCTCCCCTGGGACGACGTGATCCAACTGGCGATCACCGCCGGCCACACGCGTATCCCCGCCTACAACAGCAGTCCCGACGATATTGTCGGCATCTTGCACTCGAAAGACTTGCTGGTCGAACTGGCGAAGCCCGACACGCACGCGCGGCAGCCCTGGCAAGAATTGCTCCGCAAGCCGTTTTTTGTTCCCGAGACGAAACCGGTCGACGAGCTCTTGCAAGAATTTCAGCGTAGCCGCAATCACATTGCCGTGGTGCTGGATGAATTCGGCGGCGTGTCGGGAATCGTGACGATCGAAGACGCGCTCGAAGAAATTGTCGGCGAAATTTCCGATGAGCACGACGTTGCCGATAGCGACGGCATCACGCGACTCGGCGAACATGCGGCCGAGGCGCTTGCCCGGGTGCGAATTCACGAATTGAACGAGCGGCTCGGTCTCTCGCTTCCCGAAGACGAGCATTTCGACACGATCGGCGGCTTTGTATTCCACGAACTGGGTCGAATTCCCAACGTCGGCGAAGAACTGATCTGGCAGGATGTGCGCATCAAGGTGCTCGAAGCGACGCGGCGGCGGATCGACCGCGTGTCGATCCAAATCTTGAATCGCCCGACCCAGCCGACGGCATAGATCCCAGCACGGAGGCAAATCGATCTCACGATGGAACGAATGAGCGTAAGCGCGGCGCGCGAGACGGCGGCGATCGGCCGCGATGTGCGGCTGCAAGGCTGGATTCGCACCCGCCGCGACTCCAAAGGCGGATTCAGCTTTCTCGAGCTGAACGACGGCTCGTCGCAAGCGAATATTCAAATCGTCGCCGACGGCAAGTTGGAAAACTACGAAAGCGAAATCCGCCGCCTCGCGGCAGGTTGCAGCATCACGGTCGAAGGCCAAGTGCGGCAATCGCCCGCCAAGGGGCAGCCGACGGAAGTCCACGCGGCGCGCATCGTGGTGCACGGCTGGTCGGATCCAGAGGCCTATCCGCTGCAGAAGAAAAACCACTCCTGGGAATTTCTGCGCACGATCGCTCACCTTCGCCCCCGCACCAACACTTTCGGCGCCATTGCCCGATTGCGCAACCAAGTGAGCCGCTCGATCCACGAATTTTTCCAAGATCGCGGTTTCCTTTATGTGCATACCCCGATCATCACGGCCAGCGATTGCGAAGGCGCCGGCGAGATGTTCAAGGTCACCACGCTCGATCTCAATAAACTGGCCCGGCAGAACGCACCGGTCGATTTCAGCCACGATTTCTTCCACCGCCCGGCCTATCTCACCGTGAGCGGCCAGCTCAACGCCGAAACGTTCGCCTGTGGGCTTGGCAAGGTGTACACCTTCGGGCCGACCTTCCGCGCGGAAAACTCGAACACCTCGCGGCATCTGGCCGAGTTTTGGATGGTCGAGCCGGAAATGGCATTTTTCGAGCTTGAAGACAACATGCAGCTTGCCGAAGCGTTCTTGAAGCGCATCTTTCGCGACGCGCTCGATCGATGCATGCCCGAAATGGAATTCTTCCGCGACCGGATCGACAATACCGTGATCGATGTGCTCGACTCGATTTGCACAACCGATTTCGTGCGGCTTTCGTATACCGACGCGGTCGGCATTCTGCAGAAGTCGGGGCGGCAATTCGAATTCCCGATCGCTTGGGGCAAGGACCTGCAAGCCGAGCACGAGCGCTATCTCACCGAGCAGGAATTTCACGCCCCGGTGATCCTCTACGACTACCCGCGCGAAATCAAATCGTTTTACATGCGGCTGAACGACGATGGCCGGACGGTCCGCGCAATGGATATTCTCGTTCCCAAGGTGGGCGAAATCATCGGCGGCAGCCAGCGTGAGGAACGCCTCGACGTGCTGGAAACACGGATGCGCGAG
>DATAWG010000024.1 GCA_036267355.1 Pirellulales bacterium
TCGCCGTCAACACTAGGCGCAAAGCGTGAGCGAGGGACGGCCCGCAGCCGAGTTTACCTTTCGCGGATCCCGCCGGAGCCGTCGAATTGCTCACGCGGCCCGCAGGTCCGGCGAGGGGTCGGCGCCGCCGCTCTCATCGGCCTTTGCGATTTCACCCGCTTTCGCTTTCTTCGACCACAGCATGCCGACCGCGGCGGCGATGAACCAAACGCCGGTGCCGATGCCGAGCAATCCGATTCGGCCCGTCCAGTCTAGCAACAGATAGTGGGCCCATATCAGCCCGACCGCCGAATAGGCCAAATTCTTTGCGAACCGATCTCGGCCGCTCCAAGCAAACCACAGCGGCACGGCCAGCAATCCAGGGGCCGCGATCAGATAATGATGCGCCCACGATAGCGGCGAGATCAAAAGCGTCGCAACGCAGGATGCTCCGAAAGCCGCCGCGATATCGAGCGGCATGCCGCGCCGCGCCGCTCGCCAGCCGATGGCGGTCAACAGCCCCAGCAATCCAAGCCGCATCGCGAGCAGCGCGTCGTGCGCGAACCGACTATCCATCGGCATCGACGGCCCTTGCTCTTCCGGTTCGGCGAGATCCGACGGGCCCTTTCCACACTCGTAGGCCACCAAGTTTCCCAGCCGATACATGGCGTTGACCAGACTTTGATTCCGCACGCTATGGTAAGTCAGATCGTTGCCGCCTCCCACATCCTGATTCAATACGACCAGGTCGACAAAGCGGTGCAAATGCTGCAAATTCGCCGACCAGCCGACCGCCGCCGCCGGAAGCAGCAGCAAGAACAGCGCCAGCCCGGCCGCGATGCCGCCGACAAGTCCGGCGGCCGGAGCGAGCAATCGACGATTCCAGCCCATCACGACCGGCAGCGCCAGCATGGCCGACAGAAACAGCGCGGGCATGATGGGAGTCAGTTTCACGGTAACTGCCAGCGCCAGCGCGCAGCCGCCGGCGGCCCATCCGCGCCACGAGCGGCTCCCCAGCCCGAGCCGCGCACCCAGCAGCACGAGATACGTAACCAGCAATCCGACCTGTCCGCGATGCAGGCAATTGAGCGCCGGCCAAAGCATTGCCGCGCCCGCGCTCGCGACGAGCCAAGGCGGCGCGCTGCCCCAGACGGGTTGGGGCGCACCCGAGGTTCCAAAGGTGGCTGCCATGGGGGGAACTGCCGGTTTCAGCAGCCGCAAGAATCGCAGTGATTCGTAGCAGCAGCCCCAGGCAAACACGAGATTGCAGAAATACCAGATCACCACCTGCCATTGGCTATCCAATTTCGCCAGCGGCGAGAGCACGATTGCCAGTAGCGGCGGATAGAGATAATGCCAGCCGCGCGGATTCGACACCAAATAAGGATCACGGCCATCGAAGAACGCGGCGCCGGCCACGGTGTAGACCGTCAGATCGGTCATGTGATTCAGCGGCCGCGCCGGATCATACCGGCCTCGGTTGCGAATGTCGGTCAGCCCCCAGCCGACAAAAAAAGCCGCCAGCGCGATGCAAATCGTCGTCCGAGTCGATTTCGGCAGATACCGTGCCGGCGGAGACGCAGGATCGAGCGAGCTCGAAGTGTCAGATGGTGCAGCAGCGGGCGGCATTGGTCGCATCCATGCGAGGGCGGGGCGGGAACCGAGCGAGGGGCGGGACTACCGCATCGGCAGGCTTGGCCGAACGAAACGACGCGGACTGTAGTCGTCGGCCGACCGACAGTCAACCGCAGCTAAAGGCTGGTTAAATTTCCGACGGCGCGCCTAAGCCTTTTTCGTCGGCGTGCGGTCTTCCGGCAGGTAGAGCAGCCGGCCGCAGGTCTTGCAAAACACGACGCTTCCCATCGAGAGTTGGCTCATGATGTTGGGGGTAAGCTGTTTATGGCAGCCGCCGCAGCTTTCCCCTTCGACCTGGGCCATCGCGTCTTCGCCATGCGCTTTCACGATCCGCTGATAAGCTTCGCGGAGATCGTCGGGCAGGCCGGTCTCGGCTTCGCGCAGCTCTTTTTCCAACCTGGCGACATCGGCGAGCAAGTTTTCTTCTTGCGACCGAACCGCTTGCTGCACTTTGACGAGTTCTTCCTTGGCTTTGGCGAGTTGCTGGTCGGCCTCAGAGATCGTGAGCTTGAACTGGTCGCTGCGCTCCATCGCTTCGAGAATCTCGTCGGAGAGCACGCTGTTGGCCATCTCATCGGCCAGGATTTGATCTCGCAGGGCCTGATATTCGCGATTGGTGTGGCAGGTGTTCAGCTTGTTTTTGAGGTCGAAAATCTTGGCCTCGCCGGACCGCAGCAGCAGTTGTTTCTGATCGATGGCGACGCGGGCCGCCTTCGAATCGGCCTGGAATTTGGCGCGTTTTTCTTCGGCGGCGGCGACGTTCGCCTGCCGGGCCTTGATCTGCTTCGGCCCCCGGTCGAGGCGCTCGCGCAGATCGGAAAGCTGACGATGAAGGCGGTGCAATTCGCGGAGCGCGGCCGCGGTGAATGTCATTGAGGTGTCCTCCTGGGATGCCGTACCTACTAGCATACGACGCAAGGCAACACGCGCCCAGCGCTGATTCGCGCCGGCCGTTTAATTGCAACGGGGAATGCTCACGCGGAGGCGCGGAGACGCGGAGGAGAATCCTGCATTCAGCGGCTCAAAAGATCGCTCTCCGTCGCAGCCATCTGCTGCCTTTCTCCGCGCCTCCGCGTCTCCGCGTGAGATCAAAAAAACACGGCGGCCAGGTTTGGCCGCCGCGTCGGTGCGATCGTAGATAATACGCCACTCGCCGGCGATCACGCTTGGGCGACGCCGCCCAAAAAGCCTTCCAACTGCTTGCTGCGAACCGGATGTTGCAGCTTGCGGACGGCTTTGGCTTCGATCTGCCGCACGCGCTCGCGCGTGATCTTGAAAATCCGGCCCACTTCTTCGAGCGTGTAGGTGTAGCCGTCGCCCAGGCCGTAGCGCAGGCGGATGATTTCCCGCTCGCGATACGTGAGCGTTTTCAGCAGGCCTTCGATCTTTTTGCGCAGCATTCCCTGCGAGGCCGAGATCAACGGGCTTTCGGTGCCGTTGTCTTCGATAAACTCGCCGAAGCTGCTGTCTTCGCTTTCGCCCACCGGCCGGTCGAGGCTCACCGGATGCCGCCCGATATTCAACACCCGGCGCACTTCCTCGATGCCGATGTCGGCGGTGCGGGCGATTTCCTCGGTGGTCGGCTCGCGACCCAATTCTTGCAACAGCCGCTTCGAAATATTTCGCAGCCGCGACAAGACATCGATCATGTGCACGGGGATGCGGATCGTCCGGGCCTGATCGGCGATGGCACGCGTGATCGCCTGGCGAATCCACCACGTGGCGTAGGTCGAGAATTTGTAGCCGCGGCGATATTCGTATTTATCGACCGCCCGCATCAGGCCCGTGTTTCCCTCTTGGATCAAGTCCAGGAAGCTCAGGCCGCGATTGCGATATTTCTTGGCGATCGACACCACCAGCCGCAAATTCCCGCTGGAAAGCTGCCGCTTCACCTGCTCGAAATCCTGGAACTGGCGGACCATGATCTCGCGGCGATTGCGGAGGCTGCGCGGGCTGTCGAGCGTCGAGAGCATCAAGTCGCGGAGCTCTTTGCGGAGGTTGGCCAATTCATCTTTCGCGGCAGTCTGGCCGACGACCTTCTTGATGCGCTCGCGAAGATAGTCCATGCGCCGCGAGCTCTCGTGCATCTGCTTGACCATCTGCGTCACGCGGCGAGTGCGAAGGCTCAGTTCTTCGACCAGCGTCAGCGCCTTGCGGCGGCGGCGCAGGAACCGTTGCCGCGCTTCGAGCCATTCGGCTCGCGGCGTGCGGCGGCTGATTAGCTTGCGGAAATCTTCGCGATTCTGCTCCAGCAAGTGCTTGAGCGTGCGCAGATTGTGCGGCATGCGGGCCATGATCTGCTCTTTGGTCAAGCGCTCGGTCAGCGAGACCTTGATCGTGCGGTCGAAGGGCAAGATCCCCTTGTGTACTTTTTCGAGCGTGTCGACCGTGGCTTGCATCGCGAAATTGCAGCCCAACACCGAGCGGCGATAGCGCTTCCGCGTGACTTCGATCTTCTTGGCCAGCGAGATTTCTTCCTCGCGCGTCAGCAGCGGAATTTCCGCCATCTGCGAGAGATACATCCGAATCGGATCGTCGCTCAGCTTCGGCGATTCGGCGGTTCGCGCCGGCAAGGGCATGTTGCGCAGCGCTTCGATCTCTTCGGCATCGAGTTCGTCGGCGTGATTGCGCGCGGGCTCGCCGCCGGCGGCGACCGATTCGACGGCTTGGGCCGGCGCCTCCGTGACCAGCTCGATTCCCATTTCATCGAGGGCCACGAGCAAGCTGTCGAGCTTTTCCGGATCGACCGCTTCGTCGGGCAGATAGTCGTTCACCTCGTCGTAGGTCAGATAACCCTGGGCTTTGCCTTTGGCCACCAATTCGGCCAATTCAAGATCGCAATGGTCCACTTGAGTTCTCCTTACTCCCGCTTGTCGGGCGCGGGGCTTGGCGATGCTCTCTTCCGGCCGCAAGATCCTGAGTGTAGCAGGCACACTCGGTGTGCCGTCCGCTTGGCAACTGCATGCTAACGGCACACGGAGTGTGCCTGCTACTTCCTAGATGGTCCGCTCGCGGTTCCACCGGAGCGAAGTCAGGATGAAGACGGCGCGGAGGCGAGGCATCCTTACCCATCCGTGGGCGCGGAAATGCCTTGCCGATTCCTCTTTTGCTCAATCAATTGCTGCAACACATCCAACTCTTCGTCCGCTGCCAGACGCTTTTCCTCGACCGCACGCGCCTGGTCGCGCGTGCGGCGATCTTCGTCTCGGCAGCGAAACGCATCCAACAACTCGCGCAGCCGGGCGGCCGCGTCGAGCGATCGCTTCGCATGGCCTTGCTCGTCCAACTCGACCAATAGATTCTTGTAGCGCGGGTCGTCGAATTCCAGCAGCAAGCGCTGGAAATCGGGCGTCGCGCCCGCCGCGGCCAGGCGGCAACAAGCAAGGTAAATCCGCCGGCTCGCCTCGCTCATCAATTGCTCCGGCCGAATCACCTCGGCCACCGCCGCCACCGCTTCCGGTTCCAACAGCAAAATTTCCAGTAGCTCGCGATCCCACGGGTTCAACGCCGCAAACGCGACGGGTGCATTGGCCGATGAATCCCCTTGCAACGTTCCCCCGCTGGAGCCCGCAGCCGAGACAGTGTTCTTAGCCGATCGCTGCTTTTCCCGCAGTTCGCTCAACCGCCCACGCAGCACCGCCTCGTCGATGCCAAACATCCGGGCCAGCCGGGCCATCATCGCCCACTGGCGAATGCGCGTTTCGCTCGTCGTGCCTTCGCGCAGCCGCGGCGCCTTGGCGATCGTTTGCAACAGGCCATCGAGAGCCACTTGCGCTTGATGCGGCATCGTGGCGATATCCAATCCACGCGTTGCCATGCGAAAGGCATGTTCCAAAGCATCGACCGGCGAGTCGAGCAATTTGCGAAACGCGTCGGCCCCACGTTCGAGCAGGAAATCGCAGGGGTCCAATTCGTCGGGCAAGGTGACGATCCGCAAATCGACTTGCTCGGCCACGAAGAGCGACAGCACTTCGCCGGTCCGCTTCTGGCCCGCCTCGTCGCCATCGAGCACCAGCACGATGCGATCGGCAAACCGCCGCAGCAAGCGAATATGCCGCTCGCCCAATGCCGTGCCCAACACCGCGAGCACATTTTCAAAGCCGAACTGCCGGGCGACGATGCAGTCCGTATAGCCTTCCATCACCACGGCGGTGCGGCTTTTGGTGATCGCATCGCGGGCCAAATCGAGCCCGTAGAGCATGCTGCTTTTGGAAAACAGCGGCGTTTCGGGCGAATTGACGTATTTGGCCGGATTCGTCGCAGCGTGTTCCGGCAGTACTCGGCCGCCGATCGCCACCGGCCGGCCTTGCACATCGCGAATCGAGAAGATCACTCGGCCGCGGAAGCGATCGTAGTGTCCGCCGCCATCGCGCCGGATCAGCAGGCCGATCTTTTCCAGCACCGCCGGCGAAAATCCGCCGTGCAACGCTTGCTTGATCAGCCAATCCCAGCGATCGGGCGAAAAGCCGAGATGGTAGCGATGGATGCTTTCGTCGCTGATGCCGCGATCATCCAGATAGCGCCGCGCGCTTTCCGCTTCGGGCGCCGACATCAAGCATTCCGCAAATTGCTGTTCCGCCCAGGCAGCCGCTTGATAGAGCGTCCGTTTCTCGTCGGCGTTGCCTGCTTCTCGCCCCTCGCCCCTCGTCCCTCGCCCCTCGCTTTGCCGCGGCGTAAGCGTGATGCCCGCCCGATCGGCAAGCATGGCAAGCGCTTCGGGGAAATCGATATTCTCGATCTTCATGACGAAGCTGAAGATGTCGCCGCCGAGATCGCAGACCCAGCATTTGAACGATTGCCGATCTGGGTTCACTTGCAAGCTGGGGCGCGTGTCGTCGTGCCAGGGGCAAATGGCCTTGTAGCCGCGGCCTTCGCGCCGCAATTGCAGATAGCTGCCGACCAGATCGACGATATCGATCGCCTGGCGGACCCGTTCTTTATCGTCGAACGACGAAGCGAAAGACACTTGGTCCAACCCCCTGGAACGCGTGCGGCGGGCGAGCAAATTAATTACACGAGCCAGAGGGGTCCGCCTTGACCCAAGTTCGCCAACTTGTTGTTCGCCAGTTTGGGAACAAAAAACTGGCCTTGTCGTCCCTGACCGTGGGGCGATTATAGGCGCGCCCTAGGCGCGGGTCAACGGCGGAAAATCGCGGCAACTTTGGGCAAAACAGGTGACTTGGACTCGACCGAAAACCAACTTCTCCGCAAGCCCCTCTCCTCTTGCGGCAGAGAGCAGGGTGAGGGGTTCAAAAAACGGAAGTCATTTTTCGGTCCAGACTTCGAGCAAGGAATTGCCTTGCCCTGGCAGCCTGCCGCCGCATGCCACGATTGGGCGAATGGAGCGACGGTCGAACACCTTCCTGAAACGACCTGTTGTGGCCGATCTCGAATCGATGATTAAGTGTCACGCTTGCGATTCGTAGAGTTGCTTGTCAGGATATTCGTCTTCGCTAAATGGTGTCGTGCGGTCAATCCACTTTTCTCACCACGCCGACCACCACCCCTAGCACCCGCGCATCCTTTACATAGATCGGCTTCATCGTCGGGTTGGCGGGCTCCAGGCGAATGCGGTTGGCTTCCGGAAACCAGCGCTTGAGCGTGGCTTCGCCGTCCTCGGTTTGCGCGACCACGATCTGGCCCGGATGGGCCGTGCGCTGCTTGTGCACGACCACATAATCGCCATCCGCGATTTGGGCGTCGATCATCGATTCGCCGCTCACTTCCAGCACGAACAGATTTTTCTTGCTGAACATGGCCTCGAAATCGACCCGTTCGTTTTGCTCGATGGCTTCGTGTAGCACGCCGGCCGCGACCCGTCCGGCAAGCGGCAGCCCGCGCTGATCGATGGGTTCGGCCACGAGCTGAATCGCTCGCGACATGTTCGGCTCGCGGGTAATGAGTCCCTTCTTTTCGAGTGCCTTGAGATGGCACATCACGCCGTTCGGCGAGCTGATCTGGAATTGGTCGCCGATTTCGCGCACGGTCGGGCCGTAGCCCCGGTTGCGAATCTTGTCGCGGATGAATTCATAGACGGCCCGTTGCCGCTTGGTGAGCCGATCCAGTTCGATCATTGCCGCACCTGGTTGAAAGGGAGATTGTTTCAATTCAAAATACGCGGAGCAAGCCGCGGCCTGTGGAGTTAAGAACGAGGCGTCAACGACGATGTCATTTTGGGCAGTCGAGCAACAATGCCCGACTGAAGACAAATTTAATATACGGTTGTTCAGAGTCAATAGCGTCTGTACAGTTTTTTCGGACGAGGTGGGTGCTAGCACGGCCCAATGCCGGGGCCTCTGAGGGGGTTCAAGTACGCGCGAAACCGCAAGCGGGCTGCCAAGCCGGTGGCGGATTGAAGCGCGCTTGCGGTTTCGCGCGTGGGCCCCCCTGGGGGCTTTTGCAGACGCATTATTATTGTCTCGGATCGCCGGGCGCCGGCCGAGACGGCTCGCCTTGACCCACTTGCCGCATCGCTATAAACTTTGATGTACGAAAAAGTTACGCCCTCGTTATACAGCGCGCCGGCGGAGATCGATCGAGATCGCCCCGATGCAGCGCTGAATTCATCGACATGACCGATACACAAAAAACCGAGCACTCCGCCGGACTCGAATTGCTCGAGCAAAGCTGGGATGTAGTGGCCGGTTTCTTCGCCGGATTATCGAGCGGGATCGAGCGCGGCATTACGTCGCTGTTCGGTTCGTCGAATGCCCGGTTTGTCCGAAAGCTCCAGCCCAAAGTCGAGGCCATTGGCGCTTTGGAGCCGAAATATCAGGCGATGAACGATGAGCAGCTTCGCGCTCAAACGGTTGAATTCCGCGGCCGCCTTGCAGCGGGAGAATCGTTCGACGACATTTTGTTCGAGGCCTTTGCCGTCTGCCGCGAAGCCGGTCGGCGCTACCTCGGCATGCGGCATTTCGATGTGCAGTTGATCGGCGGCATGGTGCTGCATGGTGGGGCGATTGCCGAAATGGTGACCGGCGAAGGAAAAACGCTCGTTGCCACGCTCCCGGCCTATTTGAACGCTTTGGAGGGCAAGGGCGTACACGTCGTCACGGTCAACGATTACCTCGCCCGCCGCGATATGGAGTGGATGGGTCCGCTGTATCTCGGCTTGGGGCTCACGGTCGGCGCCATCCAGAGCAACATGGACTCGGCCGAGCGGCAGAAGGCCTATGCCTGCGATATCACCTACGGCACGAACAACGAGTTCGGCTTCGACTATCTTCGCGACAACATGCGTCCGGCCGCCCGCGGCGACAACCATTATCCCAAGCCGTTGCAGCAGGCCCAGGGCCCGTTGCATTTCGCGATCATCGACGAAGTCGACAACATTCTCGTCGACGAAGCTCGAACGCCGCTCATCATTTCCGGCCCGGCTCACGACGATGTGACCAAATATGCCAAGGCCGACCGTCTGGCCCGGCAGTTGAAGAAAGACGAGCATTTCGAGGTCAAGGAAAAGGAGCACACGGTCAATCTGACGGATGAAGGCGTGCGGGCGGCCGAAAAGCTTGCGGGCGTGGAAAGTTTCTACACCGCCGGCAACATGGAATGGCCGCATCTGATCGACAACGCTCTGAAAGCCCATCACCTCTATAAGCTCGACGTGAACTACGTCGTTCAGGAGGGCGAGGTAATCATCGTCGACGAGTTTACCGGCCGCTTGATGCACGGCCGCAATTGGAGCGACGGATTGCACCAGGCCGTCGAAGCCAAGGAAGGGGTGAAGATCAAGGAGGAAAGCCAGACCCTCGCCACGATCACGCTGCAGAACTTCTTCAAGCTCTACGACAAAATCTGCGGTATGACCGGCACGGCCATGACCGAGGCGGCCGAATTCTGGAAAATCTACAAGCTCGACGTGATCGCCATCCCGACCAACAAGGACATGAGGCGCATCAATCATCCCGATGTGATTTATCGCAGTGAAACCGAAAAATTCACTGCCATTGCCGACGAAATCGAGCATATCAACAAGTGGGACATGATCGAGCTCGCCGACGGCACGCAGTTCGCCGGCACGATCACGAAAGAAACGCCTGACGCGATCGATTTTCAATCCTCGGATCGCCGCACGAAGGAAACCTACCCCCGGGAAAAGATCCGAGAGATTCAGCACAAGGGGCGGCCGGTGTTGGTCGGCACCGTGTCGATCGAAAAGAGCGAACGGCTTGCTTCGCTGCTCGAACGGCGCGGCATTCCCCACGAAGTGCTCAACGCCAAGCACCACAAGCGCGAGGCCGAAATCGTTTCCCAGGCCGGGCGAAAAGGGGGCGTCACCATCGCCACCAACATGGCCGGCCGCGGCACCGACATCGTCTTGGGCGGCAACCCGGAAACCATGGCCTGGGCAATGCTGCAAGACAAATATCCGACGCGGCTCGACGTGCCGCCGGCCGAGTGGGAAGCCTTGGTGCGCGAGGTCGAACAGCGCGAGCAGATGAAGGACAACGGCCAGCAGGTGAAGGAGATGGGCGGCCTGCATATCATCGGCACCGAGCGCCACGAATCGCGCCGCATCGACCTCCAGCTTCGCGGCCGCTGCGGCCGGCAAGGCGATCCGGGCAGCAGCCGCTTCTACCTGTCGTTGGAAGACGACCTGATGCGCATCTTCGCCGGCGAATGGGTGAAAAACATCCTTACCCGCCTCGGCATGAAAGAAGGCGAAGCCATCGAAAGCCGGATGGTAAGCCGCCGCATCGAGGGCGCGCAGAAAAAAGTCGAGGAGCGCAACTTCGATATCCGCAAGAACCTGCTGGAATACGACGAAGTGATGGACGAGCAGCGAAAGCGCGTCTATGGCTATCGCCAGAAGATTCTCGACGGCGCCAATTGCAAGCAGTTGATTCTCGAAATGATCGACGGGCAAATCGATCACTATTTGAAAATCTTCCTCGATCCGCATTATGGCCAGGAGACATTTGCCACCTGGGCCGGCGGGCTGTTCACGTGCGAGATCGACTCGAAGCCGCTTGCGGGCCTCGATTTCACCGCCGCCGATCGCTATGTGCGCGACGAAGCCGAACGGGCCGCGGAGTCGCAGATTTTCGAAGCCGTCGAAGAAAAGCTTCCCGAGGGGGAAGAAGAAACCGAGTGGAATTGGGAAGATCTGGCCAAGTTTTCCAATCTGCGATGGAAAACCAATTTCCGCGATCGCGATCTGAAAAAGATTGGCCGCGACGAAGTGGTGCCGTTCCTCATCGAGCGCTCGCGCGAGGCGATCGCCAAGGTCGATCTGAGCGAAGGGGCGCGCTTCCTGGCCGATGGCTTCGGAGTGCAAACCGCCTGTGCCTGGGTGCAGCATAAGTTCGGCATCAAGCTCGATCCGGCCGACATGCGCAAAGTCGAGCTACAGGCATTCAAAGATATGGTCCACAGCCGGGGCGTCGCCGCCTACGAAGAAAAAGAAATCGAATACCCGGTGCTCGCCGGCATGGCCCACTTCATGAGCCATGAATCGTCGGGGCAGAAGCGGCTCGATCGCGACGGCCTGGCCGCCTGGGCTCGAAAGCGTTTCCAAGTCGAGCTGGACAACGACGAGCTGCGCGACAAGCAGCGCGACGAAGTCCGCGCGATGTTGATCGATAAAAGCCGCGCCTATCAGGCGAAGTTCGTCGAAGTGCTCGGCGAATTGAATCGCCGCGTCGAACAACTGCCCGCCGAACCGGTCTCGGCCACGGCGCTCGCCATCACCGACAAACACGCCGGCGGCCCGCACGCGAACGGCCATGCCGCAAACGGCCATGCTGCCGAGGATCAGCATCCCGGCGATCCATTCGTCGCCGCCAACGGCGCTCTCGGGTCCGTGCTGGATTGGCTGCACACGACGCTCGAACGGCCCGCTCCATCGCCGGCCGAATTCGCCCGATTGCGCCGCGAAGAATTGAAGAACCGGTTGGCCGTGGTGGTCGAAGATCGCTTCCGCCCTGAGATGCGGGTGCTCGAGCGATCGCTGGTGCTGCAGATTCTCGACACGGCATGGAAAGACCATCTGCTGGCGATGGACCATTTGCGATCGGCCGTCAGCCTGCGCGGCTGGGCACAAATCGATCCGAAGGTGGAATACAAGCGTGAAGGCATGCGCACCTTCGAGCAGATGTGGACGAGCGTCGGCGAGCGTGTTACCGATTTGATTTTCAAGATCGAGCAGTTGGATCAAGAGTTCGTCGGCTCAACGTGGAAAGAGAGCCGCGCGGTGCACGAAGAAGCGCCCGGCACGCAAGACATCGCCCGCCAACAGCAATCGGCGATCGACGCCAGCGAGACGCAAGCCAAGATCGAGCCGATCCGCAATCAAGGCCCGCGCCCCGGCCGCAACGAGCCGTGCCCATGCGGCAGCGGCAAGAAATACAAAAACTGCCACATGCGATCGGATCAACAGGGAGGCGCGAGGCGAACGGCGTAACGCCTCGCGCGGATCGCATCAGACCGACGCCGCCGCAACGCAAGTCCCTCGGTACTTCAGTCAAGGGTGAAAATGTGACACGTCGCCGGCGGAGCCGGCGGCAAGGATGCTAAAGAGAATTTCCGCGACCGAGTCGCGGCTTACGTAGACCGCCGCTCCGTGGCGGAAAACCCGCGAGGAAAATCGCGGGCCACTTTGGGAATGGAATCCCTCGATGGCCTATCTGCTCGACGCTTGTTATCTGCTGGCTCTCCTGCTGGCTTCGCCATGGCTCTTGTGGCGATCCTTGCGCACCGGCCGCTATCGCGAAGGATTCGCCGCGAAATTGCTCGGGCTCGTTCCTGGGCGCACCGGCCACGAGGCGTGCGTCTGGCTGCACGCCGTAAGCGTCGGCGAAGTGAATCTCCTAGGGACGCTCCTGACCGAGTTGGCCATCGAACGGCCGGATTGGCAATGCGTCGTCTCGACGACCACGCAAACCGGCTACGCGCTGGCTCGCCGGCGCTATCCCGATCTGACGGTCTTTTATTGCCCGCTCGATTTCAGTTGGGCCGTTCGTCGGGCGCTGCGGCGGATTCGCCCGACGCTGTTGGTTTTGGCGGAACTCGAGTTGTGGCCCAATCTGATCCGATTCGCTTCGGAGAGCGGTGCAAAGATTGCCATAATCAACGGCCGGCTGAGCCCGCGCAGCTATCGTGGCTACCGCCGGCTGTCGTGGTTGATTCGCCCGCTCGTCCGGCGGCTCGACGTGATCGCCGCGCAAAACGACGAATACTCCAGCCGATTTCTCGCGCTCGGCGCCGGTCCGGAGACGGTGCGCACCACCGGTTCGATGAAGTTCGACCGTGCGCAAACCGATCGCGCCAGCCCGGCCGTTGTTCGATTGCAGAAGCTGGCGGGCTTCGCGGCCGACGACACCGTGTTTCTCGCCGGTAGCACCCAGGAACCGGAAGAGCTGCTGGCGCTTGATGTGTTTTCCCGCCTGCGCGAGGCGCATCCGAAACTGCGGCTCGTGCTCGTGCCGCGGCATCCCGAGCGATTTCAAGGCGTCGCGGCGAAACTCGTCGCGGCGGGCGTGCGCTGGCAGCGCCGCACGGAATTGGATTTCAGCGGACCGGATCCGAAAGCGCGCGTGCTGTTGGTCGATAGCGTCGGCGAATTGAGCGCCTGGTGGGGTACCGCCCGGATCGGTTTCGTCGGCGGGAGTTTGTCGAGTCGCGGCGGCCAGAACATGATCGAGCCGGCCGCCTTCGGGGTCGCCACGTCGTTCGGGCCGAACACGCAGAACTTTCGCGACGTGGTGGCCGCACTGCTGTCGGCCGAGGCGGCGGTGCAAGTGGCCGATGGCGAGGCGTTATTCGAATTCGTGCGAGGCTCGGTGGAAGATCCGTGCCATGCCGCGGCGCTCGGCAGGCGAGCGCAGAGTTTCGTCGCCGCGCAGCGCGGCGCCACGCGTCGCACGCTGGACTTGCTCTTGCCCCTGGCCGATTCTCCGCCGGCCCGAAAAGCCCCGTCGCGCGAGGCCGCGTAATCGAATTTTGGCTTATTCCACCAACCACGTTTTTCTTTCGCTCAAACTAAAGCACTCACAACCACGGATGGAACCATGAACACCGCTTCCACGGATCGCTGGTATTGCCGCTGCACGGCTCGTAACAGCATGCTCCGCCGCTGCATTGCCTTGACGGCAATTTTCTTGCTCGTTTCGTTCGCCGGCTGCGGGAAAAGCTCGACGCCGCCAGCGGCCGAAACGGCTGCGAAGGACGCGCCGCCGCCAGCCGCCGCCGCAGCGCCGGCCGATGCGACCGTCGCTGCGCCGAGCGGTGTGCAAAATATTGCGGTGAGCACGGCGTCTGCCCCGGCCGAGAAGCCTGATCCGCGCCGTGTTTTCATGGCCCGCGATCGCGAACTCTACGAACAAGCCGTGAAGCTGCAGAACGGTGAGAAATTCGCCGACGCCGGCAAAGTGTTCGCGCAAATCGTCGAACTCAACATCCAATTTTGCGGCAAGGATCATTATCGCACGCGCTTCGCGCGGAATCGCTTGCACGAGAACGGTTGGCTGGCGGCCCTGTCGGCCGTCGATCGCAAGAAGCTGCTCAATAGCCGGCAATTGGGCGAAACCTCGATGGAAGATCGTGCCCAAGGTCGGCCCATCGAGGCCGTCGACCATACTCGGCAAGCAGCCCAAATCCTCGGCGATCTCGGCGGAAAAGAAACGATCGCCTTCGCCAAGCTGTGCGAGCTGAACGGCGTGTCGTCGGCCGACGCCGGCGATCTGGCGGCGGCCGATCGCAGCCTGCGGATGGCGATCGAAGTCTACGGGAAGACGGTCGGCCATCCGTCGCTCGAAGAAGCCAGCGCGCTGGCCGCGATGAGTGAAATGTATGCCACTCGCGGCGACATGCAAGCGTCGTTGCAGTGCATCATGCAAGCGGTCAACGCCGAAGTAGCGTGCCGCGTCGCCGGCGAGCCGGATGCCATGGCGTCGTACCTCATGTGCAAGCTCGGCCGGCGATTTCGCGATCTGGGTGAATACGCGCTGGCCGAACATATCTTCCAGCAGACGGCCAATGTGGCTCGCCTCGCCAACGGCATCCGCAGCAACGAATATATCGGTTGCACCCAAGATCTCGCGGCAACCTATCTCTACGAAGGCAAATACCACGAAACCGAGGCGATCGAACTGGAGGTGCTCGAATTAATCGACCAAGGCGCCGCTTCGGGCTCGAACACGCTGGCGATTCTCGCCCGGGGATTGATGGGCTGTGCCTATGTGCAGATGGGCAAATTCGACATGGCCGACCCCGTGCTCATGCGCACCCTCGATCTGGCCCGCAATACGCTCGATGAAAAGAGCCCCTATGTCGGCTTGCTGGAAGGGGGCGTCGCGGAATTGGACATCGCGAAAAAACAATATCAGGCGGCCGAGCCCCTCTTGGCCCGCGCCATGTCCCTCTCGGAACCAAAGAACGACCTGTACAAGCCATGGTATATGCGGCTGGTGAACGACCAGCTCACCGTGTTGCGCAATACCGGTCGCGAGGCGGAAGCGGCGAAACTGCAAGCTCGCAAAGAATCGCTCGAATCGAGCCGCGTCGCGCTGTGCAACAAGCTCCGCGCGGCCGGCCTGTTGCCCAAAGCCGCGCCGGTCGACTCGACTCCGCAAATGGCCTCGCGCCCCTCGCCGATCATCCGCTGATTGCTGGCGCACAAGCGCGCTTCGGCGCACGCAAGGAAATGTGCATGTTCGTTTCGTCGAAGCTGGTGCTGACGATGGCGACCGCAGCCGTTGCGCTCGGGATGGCCGCCGTCGGGCTTGCGCAGGTGCCGGCCCCTGCGCCGACGCCATTCCCCGGCTCGACCGCCGAATCGCCGACCGCGTCACCGCCGAGCGCCGCGGTCCCCTCCGCCGCGCCGTTGGAGACGGGCCCTCCCGTCCGGCCATCGATCGCCCGGGTGGTCAAATCCAGCGGTATCCTCCCGAACGATCACGGCCAAGTTTGGCGTGAATACGATATCAGCCCCTTCACGCTCCGCCCCAACAATGCCAGCCGGCCGGAACAGGCGATCGTCGATTGGATTCTTCGCCAGACGGGCTATGAAGCGTGGCACTCCGAACCGCTCGGGATTCTCAGCGCCACGCACACCACGCTACGGGTCTATCACACGCCGGAAATGCAAGCGGTCGTTTCGGAACTGGTCGACCGATTCGTCAATCCGCCGGCGCAAACGCAGATGTTCAACATGCGCGTCGTCAGCATGGGCAGCCCCAGTTGGCGGGCGAAGTTCGTGAAGATCATGCATGCGCTGCCGGTGCAATCGCAGGGAATCCAGGCCTGGCTGTTGACACGCGAAGACGCGTCGCTGCTGTTCGCCGATTTGCGCAAGCGCAGCGACGCGCGCGAATTCAGTTCGCCAAACGCGCTCGTGGCCAACGGGCAATCGATCGTCGTTTCCACGATGCATCCCCACGGCTACACCGGCGCCGTCACCCTCCATCCCGAGCAGATCCATCCGGGCTTCGAGCCGCAGGTGATGCAATTCAACGAGGGATTTTCGCTCGAATTCAACCCGTTGTTGTCGCTCGATGGCCGATCGGTCGACGCCATGATCCACTGCGATATCGATCAACTCGAGCGGACGGTGACGGCGAGTGTCGATGTTCCCACGCCGATCGCCCCGCGGCAGCACACCGAGATCGAAATTCCGCAAACATCGAGCTACCGGCTCCGCGAACTTTTTCACTGGCCTGCGAACCAGGTGTTGATGATCAGCTTCGGCATCGTGGCCGCGCCGATCGCCTCGGAATCGCCGATCCATTTCTCGCTCGGTTCGGGGCCGCCGCGAGCGGAACTGCTTGCATTCATCGAAGACCGCGGGACTGCGCCTAATCCGCTGGCCGGCACGATTCCGGCGGGAGCGGCGCCGGTTGTCACGCTACCCGGCACGGCGCCGATGACCGTGCTGCCGGCGGTCCCGCCCGCGATCGAGCCTCTCACCGATCGCCGCAGTGCAAGCTCGATCTATCGCTCACCCTATTGAGCGGAATTTCACGCGCAGGCTCGGCCGGAAAATAACTTCTCCGCAGCCCCCTCTCGCCTTGCGGGAGAGTGCAGGGTGCGGGATTCGAAAAACGGAAGTTATTCTTCGGCCGAGACTAACGCCGTTTTGAGGAGCAAACACGCCACGGCAATTGACGGGCGACATGCCGACTGCCTCGAGCTTGGCATTACCTAACGCCCGCCTTGACACCGCCCGGCAATCCGGTAATCTAAGGGATTCAATTGGGGAATATGCCAGCGGTCAACTTCCAGCCTGAGCCGTGACCAGATGCCAACGATCAATCAATTAGTTCGCCGTGCTCGCAAGCCGCCGCGAAAATTCAGCAAATCGCCGGTGCTCGACCGCTGTCCGCAAAAGCGGGGCGTTTGCTTGCAGGTCAAAACGATGACGCCGAAGAAGCCGAACTCGGCTTTGCGGAAGATCGCCCGCGTGCGGCTTTCGAACGGCAAGGAAGTGACCGTTTATATCCCCGGCGAAGGACACAGCTTGCAGGAACACTCGATCGTGCTGGTGCGCGGCGGGCGAGTTCGCGATTTGCCAGGCGTTCGCTACCATATCGTCCGCGGAGCGCTCGATACGCTGGGCGTCGAAGGACGCAAGCAGTCGCGCAGCCTGTACGGCGCGAAGAAGACGTAACGCTAGCATCCGCAGCGAGCGACATCACAAAAGCGACCGACAAATAGATAATAACTGTTCAAACCCGCATTCTTGATTTTTAGCCATGGGCCGAATTACCGCCAGCCGCGAAACGTTGAAACCCGATCCCCGCTTCGGTTCGATCCTTGCCAGCAAGTTCATCAATTGCTTGATGCACGACGGCAAGAAGAGCACCGCGCAGCGCGTGTTTTACGATGCGCTCGAGATCATCAAGACCAAAGTGCAAGGGACCGAGCCGATCGACGTGTTCACCCAGGCGTTGGAGAACGTGAAGCCCTCGATCGAGGTTCGCTCGAAGCGGGTCGGCGGGGCCGCGTATCAAGTGCCGATGCAAGTGAATCGCAACCGCCAGCAGTCGTTGGCGATCCGCTGGATTCTGACGTCCGTTCGGGAAAAGAAGGGCCGGCCGACTCACGAGAAATTAGCCGAAGAACTGATCGCCGGCTTCAACCGTGAAG
Organism: Pirellulales bacterium; assembly: GCA_036267355.1. NCBI lineage: Bacteria > Pseudomonadati > Planctomycetota > Planctomycetia > Pirellulales > Pirellulales bacterium. The sequence continues at coordinate 17,704 of DATAWG010000024.1, forward strand.
GGGCCGCGATGGCCAAGCGGGAAAACGTTCATCGCATGGCCGATGCGAACAAGGCGTTTGCACACTTTGCGTGGTAGGAATTCATCATTTGGATGGTTCGGGCCGGAAGGATTCTGGCTCGTGGCAAGAAAGGTCAATGGATTGACGATTCGCTCCTCGGAACACCCGGCCGGTATTACCGGCCTCAATTTTCGGGACCGGAGGACAGCGACCGCGGTTTAGGGTTTCGGAGGCCGTCCTCGGATCCCTAGCCCCCGGTCTCTGGCCTCTGGTCCTTTTTTGTTTGTGACGCGCACGCTGGCAAGACGGGGTCTGGCTCATTTTTCGGTTCGTGGCGGCCTGAACGACCGCCAGCGGCATCGCCGAAAAATGTGCCTGACCCCCTGAATCACCAATGAACCGCACGCTGGCAAGCATTCGAAACATCGGCATCATCGCCCACATCGATGCGGGCAAGACTACCGTTACCGAACGGATGCTCTACTACACCAAAGCCAGCCACAAGATGGGCGATGTCGACAAGGGAACCACCGTCACCGATTTCGATCCGGAAGAACAGCAGCGCGGCATCACGATCTATTCCGCTTGCGTCAGCTTTCAATGGAAAGACGTAACCGTGAATCTTATCGATACACCCGGGCATGTGGATTTCACCGCCGAAGTGGAGCGGAGCCTTCGTGTATTGGACGGCGGCGTGGTGGTGTTCAGTGCTCGCGAGGGAGTCGAGGCGCAGAGCGAAACGGTTTGGCGGCAGGCCGACAAATACGGCGTTCCGCGGTTGGCGTTCATCAACAAGATGGACCGCGAAGGGGCTGATTTCGCCGGCACGCTCGACGAAATTCGCAAGCGTCTGGGGGCCAATCCCGTGGCAATCCAGATTCCCTGCGGAGTCGGACCGCCTCACGTCGCCAATCCGTTTCGCGGCGTGATCGATTTGATCGACATGCGCATGCTTCGCTTCACTCCCGAGAGCCAAGGAGCGGAGTTGGTGGCCGAGGAAATCCCTCCGGAAATGCACGACGAGGCCGAACTGTGGCGCGAGCAAATGCTCGGTCAGCTCTTCGACTATTCGAACGAACTGGCCGAACTGGTGCTCGAAGAATCGCCGGTTCCGACCGAGTTGATCCACCGCGTGCTGCGCGAGGCCACGGTGCACCGGATGATCGTGCCGGTGCTCTGCGGCTCGGCGCTCGACCACATCGGCATCCAGCCGCTGTTGGATGGGGTGATGTTCTACCTGCCGAGCCCGGCCGATATGCCGCCCATCGAAGGCGTCGATCCGCGACAGCCGGAAACCCGTCTGGCGCGGAAGCCGGACGTCGGCGAGCCGTTTTGCGGATTGGTGTTCAAGATTCTGGCCGAGAAGCACGGCGATTTATACTACGTGCGGATTTATTCGGGCCGGCTCAAGGCCAATAGCCGCGTCTACAATCCCGGCAAGGACAAGAAGGAAAATGCCGCCCAGCTTTGGCATATCCAGGCCGATCGCCGCGAGCAGGTGCCGTCGGCCGAGGCGGGCGATATCGTCGGCATCATCGGCCCGCGCATTTCGGTTACCGGCGATACGGTTTGCGACGCGGCCGAACCGATCCTGCTCGAATCGATCCATTTCCCCGAGACGGTGATCTCAATGGCCATCGAGCCGGAAACGTCGCTCGAGCGCAAGAAGCTCGGCGAGGTGCTCGAGATGATGAAACGCCAAGACCCGACTTTCCGTGCCCATGAAAACGAGGAAACTGGCCAGACGATCATCAGCGGGATGGGTGAATTGCATCTTGAGGTGATCAAGCACCGCCTCTTGCGCGATTTCAATCTCGACGTGCGCGTGCACAAACCGCGGGTCAGCTACAAGGAAACCGTGGCGGCCGCGGCCGAGGCGATCGGCAAGTGCAACCGCCAGATCGGCGGCCAAACGCTCTTCGCCGAAGCCAAGGTTCGCATCACCCCGCGAGACGACAACAAGCCGGCACACGTCTTCACGAACTGGTTTAGCGAAGCCGCTCCGGTGCGCAATGCCATCGCCACGCTCGTCTCGGCGCTGAAGGAGCATGCCGAAGGGGGCGGGATGTTGGGCTGCCCGCTTTGGAATTGTTCGCTCGAATTGCTCGAGCATCCGCTGCCCGAGCCGATTCCGACGGAAGTGCCACTGCGGATCGCGGCCGCCGATGCATTCAATCGCGTGTTGGAAGCCGCGGGCGTCGTGCTGTTGGAGCCGATCATGGCTGTCGAAGTCACCACGCCCGACGAGCACCTGGGCGACGTGATCAACGATCTCCAGCAGCGCCGGGCGATCATCACCCGCACGCAGAATCGCGGTGTGATTACGGTCGTCGACGCGGAAGCGCCGTTGGCGGCGATGTTTGGTTATTCGATGGCCGTGCGCAGTTTGAGCCAAGGGCGAGCGAGTTTTTCGATGGAGCCGTTGAAATATGGCCCCGCGCCGCCGGAAGTGCGTGAAGGATTTATGTGATAGCGCGGGTGAACACGGCAACCCTGCTTCATGGATGCAAGCAGGATAGGCAAGAAGCCTGAAAAGAACAAAGGATTGTTATGTACCAGACGAGTCTCGACACTCGGGGCCGCAGCACCGCGGAGTCGATCGACGCCGATCCCCTTCTGCAACTCTATCGCTGGATGCTGCTGAGCCGGCAACTCGATACCGCCAAGGCCGACCTGGTCAACCGCGGCGAAGCATTCTTCCATATCTCCGGCTGCGGCCATGAGGGAATGGCCGCCCTCCGCCCGCATCTCACCTCGGCCGATTGGCTCCATCTGCACTACCGCGATCAGGCCCTCGCGCTGGCGATGGGCGTTCCGCCGGAGGCGTATCTCAATAGCGTGCTGTGCAACAGCCAATCGTATTGCCAGGGGCGGCAAATGAGCGCCATGCTGAGCTGGCGCCCGCTCAACATCTTGAGCACCACCACGTCCGTCGGAAACAGCGGGCTGCAAGCCGCCGGCGTGGCGCTCGAAATCCGGGATCGCCCCGGCCGGCCGATCGTCGTTTGCTCGATGGGCGACGGAACGAGCCAGCAGGGCGAAGTAATGGAAGCGCTCGCCGAAGCCGCTCGATCCGAACTGCCCATGTTGTTCGTCGTGGAAGACAATGGTTATTCGATCTCAACGCCCACTGCCGGCCGGACATTTTATAACGCGTCGCGCGGGACCGTCGAGCCGCAAAGCTTCCTTGGCTTGCCGATCCATCGGCTCGATGGCCGCGACGTGGTTCCCTGCTATCGCCAGCTCGGCCCGATCGTTGAATCGGTGCGATCGACGCGGCGCCCGGCAATCGTGCTGCTGCGCGTCGAACGTCTTGCCGACCACTCGAATGCCGACGACGAGCGGCTCTACCGCAGCGAAGAGAATCGCCGCGAGGCCCGCGAAACGGGCGATCCGATCCAAAATCTTTCCCTCCGGCTGCTCGGCCGCGGAACGCCCCAAACGACGCTCGAAGCGATCGAGGAAAGCGTGCGCGGCGAGATTCTGGCCGCCGTCGAACATTCGCTGGCCGTCGAGCAGCCGGCGGTCGTGCTCGATGCCAAAGCGAAGCTTCCTCCACATCTCGTTTCATCCGCCGCCGAATTCCGTGGTGACGGCAGCAATACGAACGGCGCGGCCCAACTCACGATGCTCGAAGCCATGCGCGAGGTGCTGCGAACGCGGCTGGCTGCCGATCCTCGCGTATGTCTGTTTGGCGAGGATATCGAAGATCCGAAGGGGGATGTCTTCGGGGTAACACGCGGCTTATCGACCGCATTTCCCGGCCGGGTGGTGAATTCGCCGCTCAGCGAAGCGACGATCATGGGCGTCAGCATCGGCCGGGCTCTGATGGGTTCGCGGCCCGTCGCCTTCTTGCAATTCGCGGATTTCCTGCCGGTGACGCTGAACCAGGTCATGTCGGAACTAAGCACGATGCACTGGCGCACGGCGGGCGAATGGAATTGCCCGGTGATCGTCATGGCGGCCTGCGGCGGCTATCGCCCCGGCCTGGGACCGTTTCACTCGCAAACCATGGAAGCGATCGCCGCACACATGCCGGGCGTCGACGTGTTCATGCCCTCGACCGCCACCGACGCGGCCGGCTTGCTGAATGCGGCCTTCGAATCGCCCCGGCCATCGCTCGTTCTCTATCCGAAAGTCTGCCTCAACGACCGCAACACGACCACCTCGGCCGATGTCGAACGCAAACTCGTTCCGATCGGCAAGGCGCGGCATGTCACGCGCGGCGATCATCTATCGATCGTCGCCTGGGGAAGCACCGTGCAGATTTGCGAAAAAGCCGCGGCCGCGATCGCCGCCGCGGGCCAAGGCCTCGGCGTGGATTTGATCGATTTGCGATCCATCGCGCCTTGGGATCAAGACGCGGTTCTCGAATCGGCCACGCGCACCGGCAAGCTGTTGGTCGTGCATGAAGACAATCTAACTTGCGGCTTCGGGGCGGAAATCGTTGCCACCGTTTGCGAGAAAGCTTCGCGGCGCGTTGTCGCGCGGCGCGTGACGCGTCCCGACACGTATGTGCCGTGCAATTTCCCGAATCAGCTCGAAGTTCTGCCGTCGTTCAAGCGCGTGATGAGCGTTGCCGCCGAACTGCTGGATCTCGATTTGACGTGGACCTTGCCACCCAGCGGAGACGACGGACTGTTTGTCGTCGAAGCAATGGGAGCGAGCCCTGCGGATCAGGCGATCACGATCGTCGAATGGGCCGTGAAGCCGGGGCAGCACATCACGGCCGGCGATCATTTGGCCGTCGTCGAGGCCGATAAGGCTGTCACCGATTTGAGCGCTCCGGTGACCGGCATCGTCGCCCGGCTGCTGGTGGCGCCCGGGCAATCGGCGCGGATCGGCTTGCCGATCGCCGAAATCAGCCCGGAAACCAAGATCCGCCGCCAGCGGCAAACCACGCGCGAAGAGTCGGGCACGCCCGTGCTGCGGCGCCGGGGGAAGGCGACCGCTCCCCGCGAAGCAGCCGACCGCGGTTCGGCGACGCCGATCGGATCGCTCGTCGCCATGTCGGCCCCGTATGCGGCCCGCGGAAGCCGCTTGGTGACAAACGCCGAATTGGCCCCGCGGTTCCCCGGCAAGACGGCGGAAGATATCGTCCGCGGCACGGGGATTCATGCCCGTCCCTGGCTCGGCGAAGGCCAAACGATGCTCGCAATGGCGATGCAGGCCGTGCAAGCCGCGATCGCGGGCGAGGGAATCAAACCGCACGACATCGATTTGATCATATGCAGCACAAGCACTCCGCCATTCGCCACGCCAACGACGGCTTGCCTGGTGCTCAACGAACTGAGCAAGCTGGGTGAATCGCTTGAAATCCCCGCCTACGATCTCTCGGCGGCGTGTTCGGGCTATTTGTATGCGATGGCATCGGCACACGATTTCCTCCGGGCCAAGCCCAATGGAATCGCACTCGTGCTCACGGCCGAAGCGATGTCGCGGGTCGTCGATCCGGCCGATTTCGATAGCGCGATTCTATTCGGCGACGCGGCGTCGGCAACAATCCTTTACGGCCAGGAAAACGTCGGCGGTTCGCGGGCAATGGTTCGCCGGCCGGTGCTCTCGGGCAAGGGCGAAGACGGTTCGCTGCTCAGCGTGCCGAGCGCGGGTTGGGGCGGTTATCTGAAGATGAACGGCAAAAAGGTTTTCGCCGAAGCGGTCAAACAGATGGTCGCGATCTTGAAGCGGGCCTGCGCCGAAGCCGGCATTCAGATCTCCGATTTGAGTCTCGTCGTGCCCCATCAGGCAAACGCGCGGATCGTCGAAGCCGTCCGCCAGCGGGCGGGGATCAGCGTGGATCGCATGGTGAACGACATCGGCCAGTCGGGCAATACTTCCTCGAGCACGATTCCGCTCTGCCTGGCAGACTTGCTCGTCAAACAGCCCGCCGGCGGCAAAATCGGCCTATGCGCCTTCGGCGCCGGCCTGACAATGGGCGCCGCGATCGTGGAGTTGCTGCCCGCCCAATCGTAGCGGTAGAGGGGTTAGGGTGAGCGGGCGTTCGCGGTGTGCCACTGGCCAGCGCAGTCGGCCAGTGCGAGCGCCGCTTGAGCTCGCACATAAATGGAACGTTCGGCGGCGTGCGTCCCTCGCTAACGCTTCGGGCTACAATGCGATCGCCGGCGATTCGTGCCTCAAAGCTTCG